>NZ_JBFUAZ010000417.1:0-3876 GCF_056406035.1 Polaromonas sp. P1_E1_2
GAACCTTGGCGTCGGCCTGGTTGAATTGACCGGCTTCCACCACAAAGACAATCAGGTCCACATCATTGACGGCGCCGACCACGGTGCGGTTCAGCGAGCGGTTCAGCGCGTTGCCGTGCCGGGTCTGGAAGCCCGGCGTGTCCACGAAGACATACTGCGTTGCCTTGACCGTGCGCATGCCGGTGATGCGGTGGCGCGTGGTCTGGGCCTTGCGCGAGGTGATGCTGATCTTTTGCCCCACAAGCGCATTGAGCAAGGTAGATTTACCCACATTGGGCTTGCCGACGATGGCGATCAGGCCACAGCGCTGCTCGCCGGCAGGCGGCGTGTCAGCAGTGGCTGGCACGGCCGCGCCGCGCGAAGACAGGGCCTGCGCCAGCATGGCTTCCAGCGCATCGGGCGGCTGCACGGTTTGCGGGGCTTTGGCTTGACGCTTTTTCGGCGCGACTGCAGAGGGAGTCGCCGCAGCAGCTACCGGTTTTTTCGGTTCTTTTTTACCTGTACTCATAATCTTGGTGTGTTGGCCTGCGGCCTTCGGGCGGCTGCCGGCTCGGAGTCAGGAATCCAGTGTCTTGACAAACATCAGCATGGCGGCGGCGGCGGCTTGTTCGCCGGCCCGGCGGGAGCCGCCGATCCCGCGCTCGGCCCGGCCATACTCGGTGATCTCGCATTCCACATCGAAGGTCTGCTTGTGGGCCGCACCCATGGTACCCACCACGCGGTAAATCGGCAGGTTCATTTTGCGCCCCTGCAACCACTCCTGCAATTCGGTTTTCGGATCTTTGCCGATGGCCTGCATCTGCGGGTTGATTTCCACATCTTTGAACAGCCGGCGCACCAGCAGGTTGGCCGCCTCAAAGCCGGCGTCCAGGTAAACGGCGCCTATCACAGCCTCCAGCGCATCGGCGAGAATGGAGGGCCGCTTCTGTCCGCCGGATTTTGCCTCACCCTCACCCAGCCGTACCAGGTCCGGCAGGCCAAGCACGACAGCAAGTTTGTGCAGGGTGTCCTGCTTGACAAGGTTGGCCCGCACACGTGAAAGGTCGCCCTCAGGCAGGGTGCTCAGTTGCTCGTAGAGCAGCCCCGCGACAGCCAGGTTCAGGACGGAATCGCCCAGAAACTCGATACGTTCGTTATGGTCGGTCGAAAAGCTGCGGTGCGTCAGCGCCTGCTGGAGCAGCTTTGGGTCGGAAAAATCATGCTGCAGGCGCTTTTGCAATGCCAGCAGACCAGGACTTGRGGTAGCACTCGCTCGCACTTACTTGGCACGGCCGTTGTACTTGAGCAGCAGATAAGCTGGGCCGGCCATGTGGATTTCCTTGTTATAGGCGAAAGACACCACAGTTTTGTCACCCTCTTTGGTCACTTCGATATCTTTGGCGGTAATTGACTTGATGTCGTCAATCTGGGCGGCCTTGTCAAAGATAGTTCTGGCCTCAGCCACCGTGTTGCCTTCCCTCGCCTTTCCGGCGGCCTTGAGGATGGCCTGATATTCAATCAGCGTCGGGGCAACCTGGGCAGCCAAAATGCCGCCACATACAAGAACAATGCCCACAAACAGAAGGCCAATAAAGGAAATGCCACGTTGACGATGTTTCATTTTTTCTCCTGCTCTGACTAGGAAGTCCTGTCGTATTGCCCTTGGTACACCAAAGTGTGCCAAAAAAGCGGCTACTCGAAAGAACCGATACGCTTGAGGTTGCCGAAATTCATCCAGACAAAAAAGGCCTTGCCGACGATGTTTTTATCGGGAACAAACCCCCAATAACGGGAATCCAGCGAATTATCGCGGTTATCGCCCATCATGAAATACTGCCCCTCAGGCACCTTGCAGACAACGCCCTCGCTACTGTAACGGCAATTTTCCTTGAAAGGAAAGTCCATGACCTCCCGCTCATCGAGGCCGGCCCGCCGGGAGTCGTCATTCAGCAGGCGGTATTTCTTTGTCCCATTGACCTCTTCGAACTGTTTGGCGTAACGCAAAATATCTTCGTCAAAAAAGTCGGGCAAAGGCGTCTTGACCAGAGGCTTGCCGTTAATGGTCAGCTTCTTGTTCAGGTAGGCCACCTCATCCCCGGGCACACCCACCACCCGTTTGATGTAATCCAGGCTCGGTTTTGGCGGATAGCGAAACACCATCACATCACCGCGCTGCGGGGTGTTGTTGTCCAGTACCTTGATATTGAGCACCGGCAAGCGAACGCCGTAATGGAATTTATTGACCAGGATCAGATCGTTGACGAGCAAGGTGGGGATCATGGAGCCAGAAGGAATCTTGAAGGGCTCAAACAGGAAGGAGCGCAACAGGAAAACCACCACGATCACCGGGAACAGGCCGGCGGTCCAATCCAGCCACCAGGGCTGCATGATGAGCCGGGTTCTGGCTTCGTCAACATGGTTGTCGACCTGGCTGATGCCTTTGCCGGCGAGCTCAGCCTGCCGCCTGGCAGCACTTTCCTCGAATGCTGCCGCCGCGCGGTAGCGCTGCGGCAAAAAGTAAAACCGCTCGGCCAGCCAGTAAATCCCGGTGACCACCGATGCCAGGAACAGCAGCAGGGAAAAGTTTCCGTCCACGACGCCGAAGTACCAGGCAGCGCCATAACCCACAAAGGCGGCCAGCACCACGGCCGTGATCGTGCTCATTGCGCCGCGCATCAATCTTCCACCTGCAAAATGGCCAGGAAGGCTTCCTGAGGGACTTCAACGGAACCGATTTGTTTCATGCGTTTTTTACCCGCTTTTTGTTTTTCAAGGAGCTTGCGTTTGCGTGAAATATCGCCGCCGTAGCACTTGGCGATCACGTTTTTGCGCAGCGCCTTGATTGTCTCACGCGCAATAATGTTGGCCCCGATCGCCGCCTGGATGGCCACATCGAATTGCTGCCGGGAAATGATCTCGCGCATTTTGGCCACCACCGCCCGGCCGCGGTAGGCCGACTGGCTGCGGTGGACGATGATGGACAGCGCATCGACCTTCTCGCCGTTCAGCAAGATGTCCACCTTGACCACATCGGATGCCCGGAACTCCTTGAATTCGTAGTCCATTGACGCATAGCCGCGGGAGACGGACTTGAGCTTGTCGAAGAAGTCCAGCACGATCTCGCCCAGTGGCATTTCGTAGGTCAACATGACCTGCTTGCCGTGGTAAGCCATGTTCAGCTGGACGCCGCGTTTCTGGTTGGCCAGCGTCATCACGGCGCCCACATAGTCCTGCGGCATATACAAGTGCACGGTCACGATGGGCTCGCGGATCTCGTTGACCTTTCCGCCGTCGGGAATTTTGGAGGGATTTTCAACCTTGAGGAGGGTTCCGTCGGATTGGAGAACTTCATAGACCACACTGGGGGCCGTCGTGATCAGATCCTGATCGAATTCCCGCTCGAGCCGCTCCTGGACGATCTCCATGTGCAGCAGCCCCAGGAAACCGCAGCGAAACCCGAAACCCAACGCTTCGCTGACCTCCGGCTCATAGTGCAGCGACGCATCATTGAGCTTGAGTTTTTCCAGTGCATCGCGCAGGGATTCGTATTCACTGGCCTCTGAGGGATACAGGCCGGCAAACACCGCAGGCTGGATTTCCTTGAAGCCGGGCAAGGCCTCGGTGGCGGTAAAGGCAGCGCCGCCTGTCCCGGGCTTGATCAGGGTCACGGTGTCGCCGACCCGCGCCGCCTGAAGCTCCTTGATGCCAGCGATGACAAAACCCACCTCGCCGGATTCGAGTGCCTGGCGAGGCTCGGTATGCGGAGTAAAGACGCCTAATTGCTCGGCGTTGTACATCGCCTCGCTGGCCATCAGCTTGATACGGTCACCCTTGGCAAGCCGGCCGTCCACAACACGCACCAGCATGACGACGCCCACATAAGCGTCGTACCAACTG
>NZ_JBFUAZ010000418.1:0-3864 GCF_056406035.1 Polaromonas sp. P1_E1_2
CGCTCTTCGCGTGCTGGTGTTAGGCGGCACCGGCTTCATTGGCCGCCATGCCGTGGCGGCGCTGCACGCGTCGGGCGCGCAGGTTTCGATCGGCAGCCGCCATCCTTCGCGCCACGAAGAGGCCTATCCTTTTGCTGTCTTGCGCGCTGCGCGCTTTGAGCAGCTGTTACAGCCCGATGCGTGGACAACCCTGCTGAAAGATGTGGACGTGGTCGTCAATTGCGTGGGCATCCTTCGCCAGCGGCCGAATGAGTCGTATGACCATGTGCATCACCGCGCGCCAGCGGCGCTGGCCGTCGCTTGCGCCGGCGCCGGCATTCGGCTGATTCATACCTCGGCCCTGGGCTTGCACGCAGGCGCCAAAAGCCGGTTTTTGTCGAGCAAGCTGCTGGGTGAGCACACCATCGCGGCGTCGGGCAGCGACTACGCCATCGTGCGGCCGTCCTTGCTCGACGGCGAGGGCGGCTTTGGTGCCCGCTGGCTGCGCGGCTTGTCGCGCTCGCCGGTGCAATTTATTCCGCGCGGTGCGCGCGGCGGTATTGCGGCGATGGCTGCCACCGATCTTGGGAAAGCGTTTGCTGCGCTTGCGGCTCTTTCCTCCCTGGCTGGTCACCGCGAGGTTGAACTCGGCGGCACCCGCCGATACGGCTACGCGGAGTATTTGCGTGAGCTTCGCGCCGACTACACCCGCACCCGCGCGCTGCAAATTCCGTTGCCCAACTGGGCGGCACGCCTGGGCGCGCATGTATGCGACGTCCTGCACTTTTCGCCTTTCTCGTATGGGCACTGGATATTGCTGCAGCGGGACAACGTGCCTTCACCCAATCGTTTGCCGGAATTGCTGGGGCGCGAGCCGCTTCCGATCAGACTTCCCTGCAGCCCAGTTATTCATCCAAAAGCCCACCCTGAGTCCGGCCAGGTTCACGCTGGCAAAATAGGTTCTCATGACCTCCCCGACACGCCCGCAGGCTGAAGCCCGCAGCGCCTATAAAGCCTTTCGCGACATCGGCACCCGATGGTCCGACAACGATGTTTACGGTCACGTCAACAACGTCGTCTACTACAGCTGGTTCGATACCGCCGTCAACGGCCTCCTGATTGAACGCGGCGCCATCGACATCCACACCGGCAGCGTGATCGGCCTGGTGATCGAAACCCAATGCAACTACTTCGCGCCGCTGGCCTTTCCGGAGCCGGTGGTCGCGGGCATCCGCGTGGCACAYGTCGGCTCGTCCAGCGTGCGCTACGAAGTGGCCCTGTTCCCCGGCGATGAGGGTGCATCGTGCGCGGCCCGGGGCCATTTCATCCATGTGTATGTCGACCGCGTCACGCGCCGGCCGGCGCCACTGCCCCCCGAACTGCTTTCTGTACTGGAGACCCTCTGATGACCCAGGCACTGCCCGTGCTTCCCTATATCACCCCGCGCCGAGCAGGCGATGCACGCAATGCGGTGGATGAAGCCATCGTCAGCCGCCAGTCGATACGCCAGTTTTTACCCAAACCGGTGCCGCGCGAGACCATTGCCCACCTGCTGGAAGTAGCCAGCCGCGCGCCTTCAGGCACCAACACACAGCCCTGGAAGGCCTATGTGCTGCAGGGCGCGAGCCGCGATGCGTTGGTCGGCAAAGTCTGCGAGGCCCATGACGCGATATACGCCAACCCCGCACTGGCCGCCGACTACAAAGAGGAATACGACTACTACCCTGAAAAGTGGGTCTCGCCCTATATCGACCGCCGTCGCGAAAACGGCTGGGGCCTCTACGGACTGCTGGGAATCACCAAGGGCGACAAGGACAAGATGCATGCACAGCACCATCGCAACTTCCAGTTGTTCGACGCGCCTGTGGGCCTGATGTTCACGCTGGACCGCGTGATGGGCCGGGGTTCACTTGTGGACTACGGCATGTTCATGCAAAACCTCATGGTGGCCGCGCGCGGCCTGGGCCTGCACACCTGCCCGCAAGCGGCCTGGAACGGGTTTTCCCGGATCATCCTCCCGCACATCGGCGCGGGTAGCGACGAAATGCTGGTGTGCGGCATGGCGCTGGGTTATGCCGATGACACGGCGCTCGTCAACACATTCCGTACGCCACGGGTGCCGGCTTCGGAATTCACCACATGGCTTGATTAGGCGCAGCGCAGTTGCATCTCCGTACGCGCCAGCTAGTTTGGGTGTTGCGGGTAAAGTCAGGGATTCGCGAAAAGACGCGATTTCTTTTTGCCTGTTTGGGCTCTGTTTTTTTGTTTCACCTGTTTTAGAAGGACCTCACAATGAATCTCACCACCACACCTTCCGGCCTGCAATACGAAGACACCGTGCTGGGCACCGGTGCCATCGCCAAGGCGGGGCAACATGTCAAGGTTCACTACACCGGCTGGCTCTATAACAACGGCGTCCAGGGCGCCAAGTTCGACTCCAGCAAGGACCGCGGCCAGCCGTTCGAGTTTTCCCTTGGCGCAGGGCAGGTGATCCGCGGCTGGGACGAAGGCGTGCAAGGCATGTCGGTGGGTGGCACCCGCCGCCTCGTCATTCCGGCGGAGCTGGGCTACGGTGCGCGCGGCGCCGGCGGCGTGATTCCACCGAACGCCACTTTGCTGTTTGAAGTGGATTTTCTCGGTACCTGAGCTGGCGCGAGTTGAAGAAGGCCCCGGTGCGGCATTGGCGCCGGGCCTGTTCACCTGATTAACCGCCAAGGCGCCCTGGCGCCGCGGCCCTCAAGCGATCCCCATGATCATCACCAGCCTGCTAGACACCGACTTGTACAAGTTCACCATGATGCAGGTGGTCTTGCACCAGTTTCCGGGCGCCGAGGTGGAATACCGCTTCAAGTGCCGCAACGCCGGTGCTCCGGGTATTGGTGATCTGGCGCCCTATGTGACCGAGATACGGGAAGAAATCCGTGGCCTGTGCAGTCTGCGCTTTCAGGATGCCGAGCTGGCTTACCTCAAGGCCATGCGCTTCATCAAGAGCGATTTTGTCGACTTCCTCGGCATCTTCCGGCTCAATGAAAAGTACGTCAGCGTCACGGCCTTGCCTTCGGGCGAGATCGACGTGTCCATCAAGGGCCCCTGGCTGCACACCATCCTCTTCGAGATTCCGGTGCTGGCCATCATCAATGAGGTCTATTTTCGCAACACGCAGAAGAAGGCGGACCTGGTCGAAGGTCGCAAGCGCCTGGAGACCAAAATTGGCGAGTTGCAGACGCAGGGCCTGCGAACGCTCAAGATCGCCGATTACGGCACACGCCGCCGGTTTGGCAAAGCCTGGCACGAAGAAGTGCTGCGCACCCTGGTGACGCGGCTGGGCACGGGGGTGGGTGGCCAGTTCGCCGGCACCAGCAATGTGCTGTTTGCCATGAAGCTCGGGCTGACGCCGTTAGGCACCATGGCGCATGAATACCTGCAGGCCTGCCAGGCGCTGGGGCCGCGTCTGCGTGACAGTCAGGTCTTTGGCTTCGAGTCATGGGCCAAGGAATACCGGGGCGACCTTGGGATCGCGCTGTCGGACGTTTACGGCATGAGTGCCTTCCTGCGCGATTTCGACATGTACTTCTGCAAACTGTTTGACGGCGCGCGACACGACAGCGGCGACCCGTTCCAGTGGGGCGAGCGCATGCTTGCGCACTACACCAAGAACCGGGTCGACCCGCAGACCAAGACGCTGATTTTCAGCGACGGCCTGACGGTGCCGCGCACCATCGAGCTGTTCCAGCAGTTCAGGGGGCGTTGCCAGCTGGCCTTCGGGATCGGCACCAACCTCACCAATGACCTGGGCTATGAGCCGCTGCAGATCGTCATCAAGATGATCCGCTGCAACGGCCAACCCGTGGCCAAGCTGTCTGACACACCTTCCAAGAACATGTG
>NZ_JBFUAZ010000419.1:0-3853 GCF_056406035.1 Polaromonas sp. P1_E1_2
GATGAATTCCCGGAGTTGCAGCAGGGCGGCCGCCCGGTCGTCGGTATCTGGGGCCGTAAAACCACCTTGGGGCATGCGCTGCATGACCATGACAGGGTTGAGGTCTACCGCGGTCTTCGGGTGGATCCAAAGGTTGCGCGCCGCGAACGTTTCAGCCGGCAGGGCGCCAAAAGCGCGGGGCTGTTCGCTAAAAAAAGAGCGGGGGCGAAAGCCGGATACTAGCCGTGGCCGCCAGCGATGTTTGGCGAACACCGCAGAAGCTGTTTGTTATTTGCAGCTGCTATCAATGGCTTCCTGGACGCGCTTGACTTCGGCTGCGCGCTTCGTATCGTCCATACCTTCCCGTTCACCTTTGCCATTGACGGCAGTGATGCGTACGCCCGATTGCAATGTCGCCATGTTGCGCTTTGCATTGTCACAATTTTCGGCCTTGGCTTTGGCTATTTTCTCTTCTTCGGCCTTCTTCTTGGCGGCTTCTTCTGTCTCAGCCTGCTTCTTCTTGGCCTCAAGGTCCTTGTCCTTGCCGGACAACAGTCTGGGCGCGCTGGCTTTACCTGCTGGCGCAGACGCTGCCGGGGCAGCCGGATCGGCTGCGCTGGGAGCGGGATCAGCGGCTGCTGCCGTTCGCGCCATGCCACCTGGTCGCTTCAGGATGTTTTTTTCCAGAATGTCGGCGGGCGGCGAACGGTCGCTATAGACCTTGCGCCCGTCTTTATCGATCCACTGCCATTGGGCGAACGCTGTCAGCGAAAATGACCCGCAGGCGAGCGCCAGCAGGAGGGGGCGAAAAACGGATTGGAAGTGCATTTCGTGAGTGTAGCGCTGTGCTGTCCGGTTTTCGTGTGGCCGGCGGGTAAAGCGGCTTTTTTACAACCACTTGGCAGACAGGGACGAAGGCTGTGAAGGGCTGCTAGGGGTAAGTACCGACGGCGTGTGACGACAAGGGTACAATCGTATTTTTGGAGCCATCCCTATGCGCCTACTCGGCAAAGCGCTCACCTTCGACGACGTATTGTTGGTGCCAGCGTTCTCCCAGGTCCTGCCCAAGGACACTTCACTTTCCACCCAGTTCTCCCGAAATATCCGCCTGAACCTGCCGCTTGTGTCGGCAGCCATGGACACGGTCACCGAAGCCCGGCTGGCCATTGCCATTGCGCAGGAAGGCGGCATCGRCATTGTTCACAAAAACCTGACGCCCCAGCAGCAGGCAGCCGAGGTTGCAAAGGTCAAGCGTTACGAAAGCGGCGTGCTGCGCGACCCGGTGGTCATCACCCCCACGCATACCGTGCGCCAGGTCATGGCGCTCAGCGAGCAACTCGGCATTTCCGGCTTTCCCGTGATTGATGGGGGCAAGGTCGTCGGCATCGTCACCGGGCGCGACATGCGCTTCGAATCCCGCATGGATGTGCCGGTCAGCACCATCATGACACCGCGCGAGCGCCTGATCACCATTTCTGAAACCGCTTCATTGGCCGACGCCAAGGCCTTGTTGAACAAACACCGCCTCGAACGTGTGCTGCTGATTAACGACGATTTCGAGCTCAAGGGCCTGATCACCGTCAAGGACATCACCAAACAGACCACCTTTCCGAATGCCGCGCGTGACTTGCACGGCARGCYGCGCGTGGGTGCCGCTGTCGGGGTGGGTGAGGGCACCGAAGAACGCGTCGAGGCGCTGGTCAAAGCCGGCGTCGACGCCATTGTGGTGGACACCGCCCACGGCCACAGCAAAGGCGTGCTCGACCGGGTGCGCTGGGTCAAGCAGAACTATCCCCAAGTTGATGTGATTGGCGGCAACATCGCCACCGGCGCCGCGGCACTGGCGCTGGTGGAAGCCGGCGCTGACGGCGTCAAGGTCGGCATCGGCCCCGGCAGCATTTGCACCACCCGCATCGTTGCTGGTGTGGGCGTGCCGCAGATCATGGCCATCGACAACGTCGCCACGGCTTTGCGCGGCACCGGCGTTCCGCTGATCGGCGACGGCGGCATCCGCTACAGCGGCGACATCGCCAAGGCCATCGCGGCCGGCGCCAACACGGTGATGATGGGCGGCATGTTCGCCGGCACTGAAGAAGCCCCGGGTGAAGTGATCCTGTTCCAGGGCCGCAGCTACAAGAGCTACCGCGGCATGGGCAGCATAGGCGCCATGCAGCAAGGCAGCGCCGACCGCTACTTCCAGGAGTCAAGCACCGGCAACCCGAACGCCGACAAGCTGGTCCCCGAAGGCATTGAAGGCCGCGTCCCCTA
Organism: Polaromonas sp. P1_E1_2; assembly: GCF_056406035.1. Classification (NCBI taxonomy): domain Bacteria; kingdom Pseudomonadati; phylum Pseudomonadota; class Betaproteobacteria; order Burkholderiales; family Comamonadaceae; genus Polaromonas; species Polaromonas sp. P1_E1_2. The sequence goes on from NZ_JBFUAZ010000419.1 coordinate 2,248, forward strand.
CAAAGGCTCCATGGTCGCCATCGTGTTCCAGATGGCCGGCGGCCTGCGGGCCAGCATGGGCTACTGCGGTTGTCCCACCATCGAGGACATGCGTGACAAGGCCGAGTTCGTGGAAATCACTTCTGCAGGCATCCGTGAAAGCCATGTCCACGACGTGCAGATTACCAAGGAAGCGCCGAACTACCGGGCTGATTGAGCCTGAAAGCGGCCTGAGGCGTCTGATGAACCAGACGCCTTTTTCTTTTTTTGCCTTGGAGTAACACCCTCATGCAGCACCAGAAAATACTCATTCTTGATTTCGGCTCCCAGGTCACCCAGCTGATTGCCCGCCGCGTGCGCGATGCTCACGTGTTCTGCGAAGTCCACCCCTGCGACGTCAGCGATGACTGGGTCCGCGAATACGCCAAAGATGGCACGCTCAAGGGCATCATCCTGTCAGGCAGCCATGCCAGCATTTACGAAGAAACCACCGATAAGGCACCGCAAGCGGTGTTTGAGTTGGGCTTGCCGGTGCTGGGCATCTGCTACGGCATGCAAGCCATGGCGCACCAGTTGGGCGGTAAGGTCGAAGGCGGCCACAAGCGCGAATTCGGCTCCGCCGACGTGCGCGCCCGCGGCCACACGGCGCTGCTCAAAGACATTGCCGACTACACCACGCCCGAAGGCCAGGGCATGCTCGATGTCTGGATGAGCCACGGCGACAAGGTCACTGAAATGCCGCCGGGCTTCAAGCTCATGGCCTCCACCGATTCCTGCCCCATTGCGGGCATGGCCGATGAAGACCGCCGTTTCTACGCGGTGCAGTTCCACCCCGAAGTCACCCACACCAAGCAGGGCAACGCCATCCTCAAGCGCTTCGTGCTCGATATTTGCGGCACCCGCCAGGACTGGGTCATKGGCGATTACATCAGCGAGGCGGTCGAGAAAATTCGCGCGCAAGTGGGCGACGAAGAGGTCATTCTGGGCCTCTCCGGTGGTGTTGACTCCTCAGTGGCTGCGGCGCTGATCCACCGCGCTATCGGCGACCAGCTGACCTGCGTGTTCGTCGACCATGGCCTGCTTCGCCTGAACGAGGGCGACATGGTCATGGAGATGTTTGTCGGCAAGCTGCACGCCAACGTGATCCGTGTCGATGCAAGCGACCAGTTCCTCGGCCACCTGGCAGGCGTCAGCGAACCCGAAGCCAAGCGCAAGATCATCGGCCGCGAGTTCGTTGAGGTGTTCAAGGCCGAAGCGGCCCGACTCAAGGCCGGCACCGGCGGCCACAAGGGCGCCAAATGGCTGGCCCAGGGCACGATTTACCCCGACGTGATCGAATCCGGCGGCGCCAAAAGCAAAAAAGCCGTCACCATCAAGAGCCATCACAACGTCGGCGGCCTGCCTGAGCAACTGGGTCTCAAGCTGCTCGAACCTTTGCGCGAGTTGTTCAAGGACGAAGTCCGCGAGCTGGGCGTCGCGCTTGGGTTGCCGCACGACATGGTGTACCGCCATCCGTTTCCCGGCCCCGGCTTGGGCGTGCGCATCCTGGGCGAAGTCAAGAAAGAATATGCAGACCTGCTGCGCCGTGCCGACGCAATCTTCATCGAAGAGCTGCGCAACTTCAAGG
>NZ_JBFUAZ010000420.1:0-3849 GCF_056406035.1 Polaromonas sp. P1_E1_2
ATTAACTTATTTGTTAATAACTTTATTCAAGATGGTCCGTGCTGTCAAGCGGCTTCTGGCCTGAGGCCGGCGCTTTTCTTTGCCCCATCGATCCGCTAAGCTTTGCTTCGTCCCCACTTCAGGTACCAAGGCCACCCCATGACAAGCTACTGGCTCATGAAATCCGAACCCGAAGAATGCTCGGTCGAAGACGCGCTCGCGGCGAAGGACTCAACAGTCCCCTGGGTCGGCGTTCGCAACTACCAGGCGCGCAACTTCATGCGTGACGGAATGCAAGTCGGCGATGGCGTGCTGTTCTACCACTCAAGCTGCGCCGAGCCGGGCATTGTCGGCATCGGCCGGGTGGCATCTACGGCCTACCCTGACCCTACGCAGTTTGATGCGAAGTCGCCCTACTACGACCCCAAGTCAAAACCTGAAGAACCGCGATGGATGCTGGTGGATGTGCAGGTATTGCGCAAGATACCCAACATCACCCTGCCCGTCCTGCGTGCACGGCCAGAACTGGCAGACCTGCAGGTGCTGCGCAAGGGCAACCGCCTTTCCATCACGCCCGTCGAGCCGCAGCACTGGAAAGCCATCACCAGCAAAAAGTGAGAAACCTGTCAGGCGCCGGACTGCGGCAGGCTTTGCAGGCGGCGCAACCCGAAGAGGTCCTTGATGATGATCTGGCCGCGCTGGCTTTTCAGGAAACCTTCGGCCACCAGCCCCTGCATCAGCCGCGCCACCACTTCACGCGACGTACCCAGATGCCCTGCCAGCTGCTGCTGTGTCGTTTTCAGTACCCCGTCGGACGAGGCGTGCAGCAACACAAAATGCACAAGGCGTTGCCGGTGGTTGAAGGAATGAACGGCATCGAGTTCTGCCATCAACCTGAAAACAAGCGTCGAGAGCGCATGCAGCGTCAGGTCCTGGATGCACGCTTCCTGCTTGAAGAGCTGCCGGTACAACGGACCGGGGATGACGGCGACACGCGTCGCCTTGTCGGCCTGAACCCAGGCGGGATAAAGAAGATCGTTGAACAGGCAGTTGAGCGAGAGCACGCAGGTCTCGCCGGGCTCCACCAGATACAGCGTCGCCTCGGTGCCCGCAGGCGTGATGGTGTACACGCGCAGCCGGCCCGACAGCACGACATAGGCGCCGGAGGCAGGCTGACCCTTGTGAATGATGCCTGTTCCCGCCAGTGCACTCATTGGAACCGCACCCTGGGTTAACAGGTTACGGCCGTCGGCACTCAGGCGGCTGAAAGGCTCGAAAAGGGCAAGTTCACGTAAGACCTGCATATTGCTCCATTCGCGGCAACCTGCCGCACCGTCAAACCATCGGTGCCACGTGGCCACGCTTGATCCATAACAGGGCACCTTCAGAACTGGCCAGGGCGGGCTGCCTGGTGTGTGGATTTCGCAGCCAGCACACCGCGCCGAGGTCCTGCGCACCCGCAGCGCGTGCGTTCGTATCGTCGCCGGCTTCGACACGGACCGAGCCCTCGACGACAAGCATTTCCTGACCGCCATGCGCGTACTGCGCGGCCATGGTACACCCCGGTTCCAGCCGTTCGAGGAATGCGGTTTCCCTGGGGCCCTCGTACAGCAATGCACGCCGATGCCGGGCGATTCCGGCATCCACCCAGGGCCTGTCTGCTGCACGGATGACGACGCGGCGCTGTTCAAGCGGGTCCATCTGCCGCAGCTTGACGAAAATGGTACAGCCCTCGTCGCTGAAGGGCCTGTGGCTGGAGCCCGGCGGGTTGCGCACATAGGTACCGGGGCCGTACGAGCCGTGCTCGTCGGAAAATACGCCGCAAAGCACAAAAAACTCTTCGCCCAGCGCATGCGAATGCGCGTCAAACCGGCTACCAGCCGCATAACGCACGAGTGACGTTGCCAAAGCCACCTCTGCACCGGTACGCTCGAGCATGCGCCGCTCGACCCCGGGTTGCGGCGACGGCAGCCACGGCAGCGACCCGGCCCGTAGGAGGACGGGCTCCGTGCGGTCGGCGTTCACGTGCATCAGCTCCATCAGAACTTCTCCGACGCGGTTCGCAGGTCCAGCTCCTGCGTCCATGCCGTGCACGCCTGTTGCGCCAGCCACAGGAAATTGGCAGCCACGCCGTCGGGCGCCATCACCGGGGCTTCTGCTGCCGCGTAGCGGGATGCGGCAGCAGAGCCGCGAAGCATGCCGTCCAGCACGACGTGGGCCACGTGGATGCCCTGCGGCTGGAACTCTCTTGCCAGTGACTGCACGAGCCCACGAAGGGCAAATTTGCCCGCGGCCATGGCCGCGAAGCGGGCCGAACCGCGCAGCGAAGCCGTGGCGCCGGTGAAGAGCAGGTTGCCGCGCCCCACGGCCAGCATGCCCGGCAGCACGGCCCGGGCGCAGTGCGCCGCCCCGACAGGGCCGGCTTCAAGGCACTCGCGCAGCGCACTCGCCTCCAGTTCAAGAAAAGGAGCAACTGCCAGATGACCCGCGTTGTACAGCAGCGTGTCGATGTGCCCGTGGCGCTCAACCAGGGCCGCGACGGCTTGCGCCACTGCGTCACCATCCGCCAGATCGCAATCTGCGCGCCGCAGGCCCGCCACTTCGTACCCCGCCCCGCTGAACTGCAGCGCGAGCGATTCGCCGAGCACGCCACCGCTTCCCGCGATGAGTGCGAAGGGCCGGCTCACAGCACCCCCAGCAGGCGCCCGATCAACACCAGTGTGGCCGCCCAGCCCGCTGCCCAGGCAAGGGTGCGTGCGCCGGGAACACCAAGCGTGTAAACCAGGTAATGAACGAGCCGCGCAAAAAAGTAGACGGCGCAGGCGATGGCCGTCACCGAATCGGCTCGGCCGCTGGCCTGCACGGCCAGCACGGCCGGCGCAAAAATCACCAGGTTTTCGGTGGCATTGGCCTGGGCCCGCTGTGCGCGCTGGGCCCATTCGACAAGGGGTTTTTCTGTGGCGGTCGGGTTGGCCAGCGTACCGCCCAGCCCGCGCACGGCGATGCGATTGAGGACATAAGGCAAGGCGAACAACGCCGCAGCGGCCAGGGTCAATGCCAGCCAGTAGATTTCCTTGGACATGATGGGTTTTTCCTTCTTCGTGACATGCCGCAATGCGGGCACGAACGCGAAGATAGCCGCGCCGGGAAAAGCGTTCTGTAGCTTTTGCTACAGAGCCACAAAAATCTGGAAGACCTGATCATCCTGCGCAAGGGCAACCGGCTGTCCATCAAGCCGGCGGAGCCAGCGTTGGCGCGTGATTACCAAACTGCTGGCGAAGTAGCCCTCGCAATCAGGGCACGTCGCCCTGCCCGCGCAGCACCTGGCCCGCACCTGCGCATACGGTGTTGCCATCGCGGCAAGCGAGCTGGCCGTTAACAAAAACGGCATCAATACCTGAGCTGACCTCGGTCGGATGCCCATAGCTCGCGTTGGCGTTCACGCGGTCCGGGTCAAAGATGACGATATCGGCGTGATGGCCCGGCGCCAGCGTTCCCCGGCCTGTAAGGCCAAAGCGCCGGGCGCTGAGGCCGGTCATCTTGTAGATGGCTGTCTCGAGCGAAAAGAGCTTTCTCTCGCGCACGTAATGCCCCAGCACGCGGGGGAAAGTGCCCCACAGGCGCGGGTGCGGCCGCACGTCATGCGCCAGGCCGTCGGAGCCGACCATGGCCATCGGGTGGCTCAGGATGCGGCTGACATCGTCTTCACTCATGGCGAAGTAAATGGCCCCCGCCGGCTGCAAGGCACGGGCCACGTCTTCTTCGGTCTGGTTGCGTTCGCGCGCCAGCTCTTTCAGCGAACGGCCGGCCACACCCGGCTCGGGTTGCGACCAGGTCACCAGCACGTCGCTGGACTGCTTCACACGGGAC
>NZ_JBFUAZ010000421.1:0-3842 GCF_056406035.1 Polaromonas sp. P1_E1_2
ACACAGCCCACCGGCTTGTACGGCCGGTAGCCGCCGCTGATTTGCCAGGGTTTGACCAGGTCGGCGAGCGTTTCGCGTGAGGCGGCCTCATCAGGCTGGCGGCAATTGCTGCACAAGGTGCGTACCAGCCGCTGGGCCAGCACACCCAGCAAGGTGGCGTTGATCAGGTAAGAAGGAACCCCGAGTTCCATCAGGCGGGACACCGCCGACGGGGCGTCATTGGTATGCAGCGTGCTGAAAACCAGGTGGCCGGTCAGCGCGGCTTGCACCGCCATCTCGGCCGTCTGCAGGTCGCGGATTTCGCCCACCATGATGATGTCCGGATCCTGCCGCATCAGCGCGCGCAGCCCCTCGGGGAAATCGAAATCCAGGTGCGGCTGCACCTGCGTCTGGTTAAAAGAGGCCTCGATCATTTCGATCGGGTCTTCAATCGTGCTGACGTTGACTTCTTCAGTCGCAAGCCGCTTGAGCGTGGAATAAAGCGTGGTGGTCTTGCCGGAACCGGTAGGCCCGGTGACCAGCACAATGCCATAGGGCCGCTTGACCAGTTGTTCCCAGCGTTCGGCGTCGTGCTGCGAAAAACCCAGGGCATCCAGGTCCTTGACCGTGGTGTCCGGATCAAAAATACGCATGACCATCTTCTCGCCGAAGGCTGTGGGCAAGGTGGACAGGCGCATCTCAACTTCGTCGCCGCGCGGGTTGCGGGTCTTGATGCGGCCATCCTGCGGTCGGCGCTTTYCCACCACATCCATGCGGCCCAGCAGCTTGATGCGGGCGGTCATGGCGTTGTGCACGCCCATGGGCAGTTGATAAACGGGATGCAGCACGCCGTCGATGCGAAAGCGGATCACGCCCTGCTCGCGCCGCGGCTCGAGGTGGATGTCGCTGGCGCGCTGGTCAAAGGCGTACTGCCAGAGCCAATCCACCACCTGCACCACGCCCTGGTCATTGGCGTCCAGCTGCTTGTTGCTTTTGTTCAGCTCAACCAGTTGTTCAAAGCTCGCCGATGTCGACCCGCCGCCGGCCTTGATCGCTGCCTTGACGGATTTGGCCAGGGCAAAAAATTCGGCGGTGAACTTGGTGATTTCGAGGGGGCTGGCAACCACAAGGCGCACGCTGCGCTTGGCCTGACGTTCGACCTCCTGCACCCAGTCAGTCACGAAAGGCTCCGAAGTGGCAATCACCACCTCGCTGGGGGTCACCTGCACCGGCAGCACCTTGTGCCGCTCGGCATACATGGCCGACATGGTGTCCGCCACCTTGCCCACGTCCACCTTGAGCGGGTCAATCCGCAGGTAAGCAAGGCCGGCCCGTCCGGCCAGCCATTGCGTGATCGTTTCCATGTCCAGGGGTTTGCCGTCGGCCAGGCGTGTCATGCCGACACTGGCAAGCCGCGTCAACGGCGGCTGCGCGCTTTGCACCTGGGAGCAGCGTGCAATCGTGCGCTGGGCTTCAGCGGCACTGATGACGCCGTCTTCGCTGAGCCACTCAACCAGCATGCGCCAGCCCAGCGGCCCGGCAGGGGGCTTTTTCACATGCAGGTCTTTGGGGTGTTTGGGGTGCGTCACGGCGCTCATGGGTCGCACTGTACCCCATCCACCTGGGTCTTTACCATCCGTGCGGCCGCATCATCACGCCGCCGGTGCAAAGAGCCGCAGCCATTTTTTGGCGGGTAGCTTCCAGCACGACTCAATGACACCGGCTTGCTGCAACAGGTCGGACCGCTCGGGACGCGTCGGATCGCGTTGGGCCAGCACCACAGTGTTGCCTTCGCGCGTCGGCCGGAACGCCCAGACCGCTTCGGGCCCGAACGCTTCCGCGATTTTTGTCAGCGACTGCACGTAACTGGAATCGCGGCCAAAAAGATTCACCGTCATCACGCCGTCTTCCGCCAGAAGCCCGCGGCAGTCCTCGTAAAAATCCGCGCTGTCCAGCACCGGTGCCGCCGCCTCGTGGTCATACAGGTCGACATGCAGAAAGTCCACCGTTCCCCGGTGCACAGGTTTTTTGATTTCCAGCGCCGCATCAGCTTCAATGACATGCAGCCTCAGGTCGTCCCGCGGCAGCTTGAACCAGAGCCGGCAGGCCGTGATCACCTGCGGATTGATTTCAATCGCCGTGGTTTTCATGCGCAGCTTTTTGTAGCAAAACTTGGTCAGCGCGGCAGAGCCCAAGCCCAGCTGCATTGCGTGCTTTTTGGACACAGCCGCCGCGTCGGTGAACAGCAGCCCCGCCATCATGCGCTGCACGTATTCCAGCTCGATGTCATACGGTGCATCGCGCAGCATGGAGCCTTGCACCCATTCGGTGCCCAGGTGCAAAAAGCGCACCTCGCCGTAGTCGGAGAAATTGACTTCGGGCAACTCAGCCACCGTTTTTTCTGTTTCTTTTTTCGACATCAAACCAATCCATGCTTTTCAAAAACTTCACGCCAGGCTGCGAGTTTGCGCTCAAAGCTCCATGATGCGTTCGCCGGGCTGGTAGAAGGCAGTTTGTAGACCGGCAGGCCCAGCTGCAAGGTGTGCTTCGAATGCTTGAAACTTTCGCCGCCATTGTGGGCAATCGCTTCCAGCGCCGGACACAGTCGCCGCAGGCTGGCGAGGTCATTGACCTGCGCATTGCGGATCGCGCTGTCCAGGCTGCCCTCGCGTTCACAGGCAGCGTACACGTCCCACAGGCCAAGCCCTTTTGACAAAAGCCATTCGCTACGAATTTGATAGCTGCTACCGCCCGTCCCCATTGGCCCATCGGGCCAAATGGTTTGCAAAATCTTCCAGAAATGGTTTTGCGGGTGGCCGTAATACTGCTGCGCAGCCAGCGAGGCGGCGCCCGGAAAGCTCCCCAGTACCAGCAGGCGGGTGCCGGGAGAAACCAGCGGCGCCAGGCCCGCCAACACAGGTTTCGCGGTGCCCTTTTTCACGCCAGAAGGGCTCCCAGTTTCGGCAGCGCCCGCAATGCGTTGGCAGTCGTTGCGGCCGCCAGCGACGCGAGCGGAATTCCCCGCAAATCCGCCACCTGCTGCGCAATGCGCGGCAACTCGCCCGGCTCATTGCGGCCCTGGGCCTGGCCCGTTTCGCGCTCTGCCGCTGTTTTGTAGATCCAGTGCGGCGGAATGTCGGGCGAATCCGTTTCCATCACCAGCGCCTCCAGGGGCAGTTCCGCCGCCAGGCGCCTGAGTTGCAAGGCAGGCTCAAACGTGACGGCGCCGCCAAAGCCCAGCTTCAGGCCCAGCTTGATAAATTCTCCCGCCTGCTGTTCGCTGCCATTGAATGCGTGGCCGATGCCGTGCCAGCCGCCCTCGGGCGCCAGGTCGCGCAGGTGCTTGAGCAACTTGTCAGCCGATCGCCGCACGTGCAGGATGACCGGCAGGCCGTGCTTGCGCGCCAGCTTGAGTTGTTCACGGTAGAAGTGCTCCTGGCGTTCACGCATAGGGCTTTGCGTCAGGGCAGGCACAAAATAATCAAGGCCGATTTCGCCCACCGCCACCAATCGCGGATCAGACCGCCTCAACGCAAGTTCGTTATCCAGTGTCTGCAGGTCGGCGTCTTGCGCCTGGGGCACACACAGCGGATGGATGCCCAGCGCATAGCTGTCGGAAAACCGGTGCGCCAGCACACGGACTGCCTCGAAATTGAACACGCCCACGGCCGGCAGCACGCAGTGTGCAACGCCTGCAGCGGCCGCCCGCGCACGAACTTCAGCGACATCGGCGKCCAGTTCACCGGCGTCAAGATGGCAGTGTGTGTCTATCCAGTAAGACATTCAGTCAATGCGGTAGGGTACCCGGGATGCAAAAAGAAAAGGTGCAGGAAAAGGAACAACCGGGCGCAGGCCTTGCTTGC
>NZ_JBFUAZ010000422.1:0-3835 GCF_056406035.1 Polaromonas sp. P1_E1_2
CGGTGGCGCTGAAAGGTTTGGCAGGCGTGCGCACGATGGCCTCGTCTTTGGAAGCGCCCGCGTCGTGCCAGACAAGCGCCGCGCCGGCCAGCGCCGGCTCGCGTGTGTATTCGCGGATGCCGCCTTCACGCACCGTGAGCACGTCTTCATGCATGAAGCCCGCATCCAGCAACTCGCGAATGATGAAGCCGGGGCCGCCTGCGGCCTGGAACTGGTTCACGTCGGCGCTGCCGTTGGGGTAGACATGGGCCAGCGTCGGCACCACGTCAGAGAGGTCCGAAAAATCATTCCAGTCGATCACGATGCCGGCCGAATGCGCAACGGCTACCCAATGGATCAGGTGATTGGTGGAGCCCCCGGTGGCGAGCAGGGCCACCATGGCATTGACAATGGCTTTTTCATCGACGATCTGGCCGATGGGCGCAAAGCGCTTCGCCTTGACGATGCCAAGCACGGTGCGTGCCGCCTCGCGCGTGAGCTCCTCACGCAGTGCGTTGCCGGGGTTCACAAACGCGGTGCCCGGCACGTGCAGGCCCATGGCTTCAAGCAGCAGCTGGTTGCTGTTGGCGGTGCCGTAGAAGGTGCAGGTGCCGGGGCTGTGATAGGACTTGAATTCGGAATCAAGCAGGGCGTCACGGCCGACCAGGCCTTGCGCGGCCTGCTCACGCACATGGGCTTTTTCCTTGTTGGGAATGCCCGATGTCATGGGCCCGGCCGGCACAAACACCGTGGGCAGGTGGCCGAACTGCAGCGCGCCTATTAGCAAGCCCGGCACGATCTTGTCGCAGACGCCCAGCATCAGCGCCGCGTCGAACATGTCGTGCGACAGCGCCACGGCGGTCGCCATGGCGATCACATCGCGGCTGAAGAGGCTGAGCTCCATGCCGCTGGTGCCTTGCGTCACGCCGTCGCACATGGCGGGCACGCCGCCAGCCACCTGCGCCGTGGCGCCCAGCTTGCGGGCCTCGTCCTTGATGAAAGCCGGGTAGGCCTGAAGCGGGGTGTGCGCCGACAACATGTCGTTGTAGGCGGTGACGATGCCGATGTTGGGCTTACGCTCGGTCACCACCTTGAAGCGGTCGTCCAACGGCATGCCAGCAAAAGCATGCGCCACATTGGCGCAACCCATGCGGTCCAGGCCGGGTTCGCGGCTGGCGGCAGCGCGCAGGTGTGCAAGGTAGGCGCTGCGCGTGGGAAGGCTGCGCTCTGCGATGCGGGCGGTGATTTTTAAAACTGCGGGGTGAAGGGCCATGTTGTAACTCCGGTCATGGTCAAGTCACTGGGTATGTAACTTTATTACTGACTCTATGGTAACGGGTTACCGGCCTGTTTACCGCCGCATGGTTACCAGGTGGTTACGAAACGCAGCGGCAAAAGCTGTTCTGCAAAGTTCTGAAACAACCCGCGGGTGCGGCTTTACTGCAGGGTAATTTCCACACGCCGCGCTTCGGCGTCGCTGCCGCCGCCTACAAGCTGCTCGGGTTTTTTCAGCACAATCTGGCGATCGGAAACACCGGCCTGCTTCAGTGCCTCGCGCACGGCAAGGGCGCGCTGCCGGGCAAGCGCYGCATTTTTCTGGGCGTCCCCTGTGGCRTCGTGAAAACCGGTGATCACCAGCGTRCGGCCRGCCTTGGCGGCCTTGACCACTTCRCCCAGGGCAGCACCCGCACCGTCCGCAAGGTCKGCATCGCCCGARGCAAAATAAAACCGCACCGCGCCTTGCTCCACCTTCACGCTGGCGGCGTCGGCTGCAGCCTGCGAAGCCCGGCCGGCAATGTTCGCGGTATGGTCCACGGTGCTGGCTGGCAGGGCAGGCGTCGGCGCCACCTCTGGCACGGGGGGCACGGGCAGGGATATTTGGGCAGGCACAACAGCGGCGGAAGGCGACCGGCCGAGCCGATGCACGCAGAGCCCCACCACCAGCGCGATCACGAAGGCCACGAGGCCGAGAACGACCGCCAACACCAAGCCTTGCTGGCCTTCATCGTCCTGAGAAAACATTGCCCACTCCCGTCACTAAATCCGTCACAAAAACTCAGCGCATTGTAAAGTGCGGCTGTGGAAAATTCAGCCAAACAAGCCGCCAGCCCAGGCATCAGCGTTTCCCGCAACCCGGACCACATGCTTGAGACCGTCATCCGCGAATGGGGCGGTAAAAGCGATCTCTGGATCTTCGCCTATGCCTCGCTCATCTGGCGTCCGGAGTTTGAACATGCCGAGGAACGTTTTGCGACCATCCACGGCTACCACCGCGCCCTGAAGATGTGGAGCCGCCTGAACCGCGGCACGCCGGAATGCCCGGGCCTGGTGTTTGGCCTCCTGCACGGCGGCAGCTGCAAGGGGATGGTGTTTCGGATACCGCAGGCGCAGGTTGCCGGCGCCCTGCCCGCGCTGTGGGAACGCGAAATGCCCAACGGCGTGTACGACCCCAAGTGGCTGCGTTGCCAAACTGCAGGGGGCAATGTGCGGGCGCTGGCCTTCACCTTGTCCAAGCGCAGCCCCAACCATACGGGCGTGCTCAGCGAAGACGTTTACCGGCAGATCTTTTCGGACTCGTGCGGGCGCTACGGCACCACGCGCGAATATGCGCAACTCACCTACGACAAACTTAAAACCCTGGGAATTCACGACCACGCACTGGGCAAGCTGCTGGAGCTGGCCAAATAGGCCCAGACAGCGGAGGCCCCGGCCTTGTCAGCAGGGGCAAGGCGCCCTACAGTCAGCCACTGAATCAACCATCAGGAGACCTGCATCATGAAATACCACCTGGCACCGCTTGCCACCGCCCTTGCCGCCGCCTTTGTACTGGCCGCTTGCGCCTCATCCATGAGTGGCCCGCGCGCCGTGGCCCAATTGCAAAGCACCACCGGCAACACCGCCAGCGGCACCGTCAGCTTCGTGCAGAGCGGGGACAAGGTACTGGTTTCGGGCGAGATACGCGGCCTCAAGCCCAATGCCGAGCACGGTTTTCATGTGCATGAAAAAGGTGACTGCTCCAGCGGCGACGGCATGAGTGCAGGCGGGCACTTCAACCCCACCGGCCAGCAGCACGGCAGCCATGCCGACATGGCCCACCACACAGGCGACCTGCCCAGCCTGAAAGCCGATGCCAGCGGCGTCGCGAAATTCAGCTTTGAATCAAAGACCCTCTCAGTCGGCAGCGGCACGACCGACATCGTCGGCAAGGGCCTGATCGTTCACCGTGACCCCGACGACTACAAGACCCAGCCCACCGGCAACTCCGGCCCGCGGCTGGCCTGCGCAGTCATCGCAAAGGGCTGAGAGCTCCCGAGGCCGTTCAGGGCGGTCAACGCTGGCTGAACAGTTCTTCAGCCCGGCGCAAATCGTCCAGCGTATCGATATCGGTGACTGTGCCTTCATCGGTCACGTCAATGAATGCTACAGAATTGATAGCTTCTTGCGCCCGTACAACGGGCGCCGCACCCTGATTTCCCTTTAAATCCAGCAACGCATCGCGGCACGCGGCCGAAAACCCGACCGGGTGGCCGCGCGTGCCTCTGAACACCGGCACCACCACCGCGTGCTGCGCCAGCGCGTCGGCCACCGCCTGCAGCGTGGCGGCCTGCACCAGCGGCAAATCACCCGGCAAAATCAACCAGCCCGCAGCTTCGGGCGTGGCCCGCACGGCGGCCGCGATGCAGTCGCCCATGCCCGGGTGGCCTGCGTCTTCCAGATGCCAGGGCAAGCCGCTGGCAGCCACGGCGTCCAGCGTGTGCTGCAGCACCGGCTTGCCGGCCAGCAGCGCCTGCAGCTTGTGCATGCCGCCGCCCGACGCGGCAAAGCGCTCACCCCGGCCTGAGGCCAGCACCAGCAC
>NZ_JBFUAZ010000423.1:0-3833 GCF_056406035.1 Polaromonas sp. P1_E1_2
TTCAGATGAGCGGCACCAAATAACGTCGCTGAGGCAAAAATAGCGAATTTCCTGGGGCATTGCGCCAGAAAACTGCGCACGATAATGCCGCGAAAAAGCATTTCCTCCAGAACGGGGGCCAGGATACAAACCGTGATGACAGACATGGGATCGTTCGTCATCATTCTCTGGAACATCATTTCCTGTGCTCTTGACAAAGGGAATGCCGAAACCATCACCGCATCCACTGACAGCATGGCCAACACCAGTGCAGGAATCAGCATGGCGATAGGAAGCATCAACAGCATGATGGTGACGCTTGCCGAATTTCGGGACGCATGAAACAAGGCCCGGTAGCTCAGCTGCTTGTGATGCAGCACAAGGCTGAAGACGCCGGCATTTCCAAGAACTGTTGCGATGCCCCATACGCCATTGAGTGCATCTCCGCGCAACCCGAGCATATCGGCAAGCGCCACCAGCGCGACATATTCAAACAGAAATAAGGCGAGAACGATCAGCGCGGCCTGGCCCAGGGTTGGGAAGCTTGTGTACTTTTCTGTGACCCTATTCATGCCGCCAACCTCGGCCGGCTTCTGGTCGCGAAACTGCGGGGCGATGCGGTGCGCCATCCATTTTGTGGTCCTCCCAAACTCTTGTAAGGCATGAGTTATATCAGTTGTCTCATCTTGAGAAAAAGTGTTGAGACTTTGTTTCAGCCAAGGGTTTCTACCCGGATACCCCTTAAGGCGCAGTCGTAGCATGAGTCCCGCAAGGCCTTCGGGTAGTAGCTGACTTTTGGGGGCCTGCCCGATCCTGTGATGACAGTGATTCAACAAAAGGGGACTCCACATGACAACAAAACTCAACGTGAACGGCCGCGCCGTTTCCGTCAACGCTGAATCTGACACACCCCTTTTGTGGGTGATACGCGATGAGCTGGGCATGACCGGTACCAAGTTCGGTTGTGGTGCGGCCTTATGCGGCGCGTGTACCGTGCACCTCAATGGCAAGCCGGTGCGGTCGTGTCAGACGCCGTTGTCTGCCGCTGCGGGCCAGAAGGTGGCGACGATTGAAAGCCTTTCACGCAACAACACGCACCCGCTGCAGGTGGCGTGGATCAAGCACGATGTGCCGCAGTGCGGCTACTGCCAGTCGGGCCAGTTGATGAGCGCGGCGGCCTTGCTCACGGGCAACAAGAACCCGAGCGACGCGGACATTGACGCCGCGATGAGCGGCAACATCTGCCGCTGCGGTACCTACCCGCGTATCAAGGCGGCGATCAAGGATGCCGCTTCCACCATGCGCAAAGCCTGAGGAGAACGATCATGACTGCCAACACACTGGTCTCCCTCGATCGCCCTGATCGCCGTACTTTCCTCAAAGCCTCATCAGCCGTCACGGGCGGGTTGATGATGGGCGTCACGCTGGGCCTGCCGCTGGCAACCCAGGCCGCGGGCACGCTCTACACCCCCAATGCCTGGGTGCACATTGCCGACGACAACACCATCACGCTGCTGTCTGCGCGCTCCGAGATGGGGCAGGGCGTGTATACCTCCATGCCGATGTTGATTGCCGAAGAGTTGAATGTGGATTTGCGCAAGATCAAGGTGGCGATTGCGCCTCCGGGCAAGGTCTATACCAACGCCTTGCTGGGCGCACAGATCACCGGCGGCTCGACCTCGGTGCGTGACGGCTGGGAAAAGCTGCGCATCGCCGGCGCGCAGGTGCGCATGATGCTGGTGTCGGCGGCTGCTGCGAAGTGGAATGTCGATGCGTCGACGCTGAAGGCTGAGAACGGCATGGTGATCGGGCCGAACGGCAAGAAGGCGACTTACGGTTCACTGGCCGAGGCGGCATCGAAGCTGCCAGTGCCGGAAAAAGTGGTGCTGAAAGACCCGAAAGATTTCACTGTGGTCGGTAAACCCACCAAGCGGCTGGACACACCGATGAAGGTCAACGGCACAGCCGAATTCGGCATTGACGTGAAGCTACCCGGCATGGTCTACGCCAGCCTGCAGCAATGTCCGGTGATCGGCGGCAAGGTCACCAGCTTTGACGCGGCCAGGGCCAAGGCCATGCCGGGCGTGATCGACGTGGTGCAGATTCCCGATGGCGTGGCCGTGGTGGCCGACAGCTACTGGCATGCGTACAAGGCGCGCCAGGCATTGACGGTGCAATGGGACGAAGGCCCGGTCGCGGCCATCAGCAACGCGAGCATGCTGGACGGCATTCGCAAGGCGGCCGACAGCGGCAAGGTGATACCCATCATCGCGCCCAAGGGCGATACCGCCGGCGCGATGAAGGGTGCGGCCAAGACCTTGAAAGCCGAGTACGTGTCGCCGTTGCTGGCGCACGCCACGCTGGAGCCGATGAACTTCACGGCCGACTACAAGAACGGCAAGATCCTGCTGATCGGCCCCACGCAGTTCCAGCAGGGGGCTGAAGGCAGCGTGGCGGCGGCCCTGGGTATCAAGCCCGAAGACATCACGCTGAAAACCACCTTCCTGGGCGGCGGCTTTGGCCGGCGGCTGGAGCTGGACTTCATCGTACAGGCGGCGCAAATCTCCAAAGCCGTGGGCAAGCCCGTCAAGCTGCTCTGGAGCCGCGAGGACGACACCACGCACGACTTCTACCGGCCCATGGCCGTCAACCAGCTTTCGGCCGGGTTGGGAGCCGACGGCAAGCCGGTGGCGCTCAATTTCAAGGTCACCTCGCAGTCCATCACGCAGCGCGCCTTCGGCCTGCCCAAGGACACGCTGGACCCCTTCATGGCCGAAGCCGGCGTGATGCCATACGACATCCCGAACACGCAGTACGACCTGGTGATCCACGACAGCGGGCTGCGTGTGGGCTACTGGCGCTCGGTGAGCCACGCGCTCAATGCCTTTGCCAATGAAAGCTTTGTCGATGAGATGGCGCTGGCGGCGGGCAAGGACCCGTATGCCTACCGCATGTCGCTGCTGGAAAAGCAGCCGCGCTTTGCCAATGTGCTGAAGATGGCGGCCGACAAGTCCGGCTGGGGCACACCGCCGCCCGCAGGGCGTAGCCGCGGCATCGCGCTAATGGAGGGTTACGACACCTACATGGCGCAGGTGGCCGAGGTGTCGGTGAAGGACAACCAGATCACGGTGCACAAGGTGACGGTGGTGGCCGACCTGGGCCGCATGGTCAACCCCGACACGGTGCAGGCACAGATCCAGTCGAGCATTGTGTTTGGCCTGTCAGCCGCGTTGAATAACCAGATCACGCTAGACAAGGGCCGGGTGCAGCAGACCAATTTCGGCGACTACCCCGTGCTGCGCATGCATGAGTCGCCGGTGATGGACATCACCCTGGTGCCCAGCACCGAGAAGCCGGGCGGCATTGGCGAGCCGGCCACGGCGCTGGTGGCGCCCGCGGTGGCCAACGCGGTGTTTGCCGCCACCGGCAAGCGGGTGCGCACGCTGCCGCTCAATGACAACCTGGCGAAGGCTTGAGGCCGCAGGGCTTTGAGGCCGGGCCGAGGCAGAAAAAACTGCGGGCTGCTAGCATTTGACGCATGGATAACATTGACCTCGAAGTTCTGAAGACCTCATCGCAGTGGCTGGCCGCAGGCCTGCGCTGCGAACTGGTGACTGTGCTTAAAACCTGGGGCTCCAGCCCGCGGCCTGAAGGCTCCATGCTGGCCATCTGTGAAGACGGCCGGGTGGTGGGTTCGGTGTCGGGCGGCTGCATTGAAGACGACATGATCGACCGGGCCCGCCGCGAGGGCCTCAGCCAGACGCAACCGGCCATCGTCACTTATGGCGTTTCAGCCGACGAGGCGCGCCGCTTTGGCCTGCCTTGCGGCGGCACCATTGAGCTGGCCATAGAAC
>NZ_JBFUAZ010000424.1:0-3832 GCF_056406035.1 Polaromonas sp. P1_E1_2
TGCCGCAGTCGATGGCGGGAGTGGCTGCGTCTCCTTCAGCCACGAAAAGTACAAGGAGTTCGGCGGCCCAAACGGTGGCGACGGCGGACGCGGCGGTCATGTGTACGCGGTSGCSGACATCAACCTGAACACGCTGGTGGAYTTCCGSTTTTCRCGYCGCCACGAKGCCCGYAACGGCCAGCAYGGCATGGGTTCSGACATGTTCGGCGCCAAGGGCGACGACATCATCCTGAAGATGCCGGTAGGAACCATCCTGACCGACGGCGAAACCGGGGAAGTACTTTACGAATTGCTGGTTCCCGGTGAACAGGTGCTGATCGCCAAGGGCGGCGACGGCGGCTTCGGCAACCTGCGCTTCAAAAGCTCGACCAACCGCGCGCCACGCAGCAAGACACCCGGCTGGCCCGGCGAGCGAAAAAGCCTCAAGCTCGAACTCAAGGTACTGGCCGACGTCGGCTTGCTGGGCATGCCCAATGCCGGCAAGTCCACCTTCATTTCGGCCGTGTCGAACGCGCGCCCGCGCATTGCAGACTACCCTTTCACCACCCTGCATCCCAACCTCGGCGTGGTACGCGTGGGCCCGGAACAAAGCTTCGTGGTGGCAGATCTTCCCGGCCTGATCGAGGGTGCTTCGGAAGGCGCCGGCCTGGGCCACCTGTTCCTCCGGCATCTGCAGCGCACCCGCCTGCTGTTGCATATTGTCGACATGGCGCCTTTCGATGAAGGCGTGGACCCGGTGGCGCAAGCCAAGGCGATTGTGGGCGAACTCAAGAAATACGACGAAGCCCTTTACGACAAACCACGCTGGCTCGTCCTCAACAAGCTCGACATGGTGGACAAGGACAAACGTGCCGCGCTCGTGAAGGACTTCGTCAAACGCTTCAAGTTCAAGGGCCCCGTCTTCGAAATCTCGGCCTTGACGCGCGAGGGTTGCGAGCAGCTGGTCAAAACCATTTACCAGCATGTGAAGAGCGTCCAGAAAAGCGAGCAGCCGGTGGAAGAGGTTGATCCGCGATTTGCCGAACTGCCGCCGGAATCCCCGTAACGGCCTTTCCCCGCTGATTTTCGGGCAAACGCCGCCGGCATTTGCTATATAAACGATAGCTGCTTGCGCCCGCCCTGATTGGGCTAGAGCCCTAAAATACACTTAAATGCAAGAACAAACCGGCTCCTTGGTCCTGCGCAACGCCAAACGCATCGTGGTGAAGGTGGGCTCCAGCCTGGTCACCAACGAAGGGCGCGGGCTGGATTCCGTGGCCATCGGCCAGTGGTGCGAGCAGCTGGCAGCCCTCGTGAAGGACGGCCGGGAGGTCATCATGGTCAGCAGCGGCGCCATTGCCGAGGGCATGAAACGCCTGGGCTGGGCAACGCGGCCCAAGGCCATCCATGAGCTGCAGGCAGCCGCCGCCGTGGGCCAGATGGGTCTGGTACAGGTTTATGAAACCAAGCTGCGCGAAAACGGCATCGGCAGCGCCCAGGTCCTGCTGACGCACGCCGACCTGGCTGACCGCGAACGCTACCTCAATGCGCGCTCCACCCTGCTGGCGCTGTTGCAGCTTGGCGTAGTACCCGTCATCAACGAAAACGACACCGTCGTCAATGACGAGATCAAGTTTGGCGACAACGACACACTGGGCGCACTGGTCGCCAACCTGGTGGAAGCCGACGCGCTGGTCATCCTCACAGACCAGCGCGGCCTCTACACCGCCGATCCGCGCAAGGACCCGGCCGCACAGTTTGTGCATGAGGCCAAGGCCGGCGACGCAGCGCTGGAGACCATGGCGGGAGGCGCRGGTTCCAGCATTGGCAAGGGCGGCATGATCACCAAGATCCTGGCCGCCAAACGCGCCGCGGGCTCAGGCGCATCGACAGTTATCGCCTGGGGCCGCGAGCCGCAAGCGCTGGTCCGGCTCACCCGGGGCGAGCCCATCGGCACGCTGCTGGTGGCGCAAACCCAGAAGATGCAGGCCCGCAAGCAATGGATGGCCGATCACCTGCAAATGCGGGGCTCAGTCACCGTGGACGCAGGCGCCGTGGGCAAGGTGCGCGATGAGGGAAAAAGCCTGCTGCCCATCGGCATGACGGCCGTTCAGGGGGAGTTTTCACGCGGCGATGTCATCGCCATCAGGGATCCCGGAGGCGCCGAGATCGCGCGCGGCCTGGCCAATTACTCAAGCGCCGAAGCCCGCATGATCTGCCGCAAGGCATCGTCAGAGTTCGAAAAACTGCTGGGCTACACGGGCGAACCCGAAATGGTTCACCGCACCAACCTGGTATTGAGCCGCTAGGTTTGCCGGGCGCCACGCTGCGGCGTCGCAGCCGCGAGCCCTCGCCTATTCCCGGGTCCTGAAATTCGGGTTCTTCAGCCGCGACACCATCAGGTCCACTGTTTGCACAGGTGCCGCGCTGTCGCAGGCGCCGGCCCTGGCCAAACGGAAAGCATGCTTGGACGGCATATTGCCGAACACCGACTTCCACTCCGGATTGCTGACGTTGGTCCATTTGCCGTCTGAATAGCGGGCATAGGTCTTGAATTCGCCGGTGCTGCAGCGTATGCCTTCGTACATCACATTGCGTGCGCCGCTGGCATTCGAGGCCACGATCACGTAGCGCACGACGCTGTCCTTGTTCGAAATCTGGATGGTCGCAGGGTCCACGCCGTACACCAGCTGGGAATTGGGCGACACCTCAAACGTGACGAGTTTGGTGAGGTCGAAGGCCGGCGGCGCCGAAACGCTGTCTTCTTTCCACTCTTCGGGATCATCCGCCGGGGCCACGGCCCATGATGTACAGCTGATCCCCAGCAAAAGCGCGGCGGCCACAAGGGCGGGTTTGAGATTCATGGTTTGGTTGGTTGGCTGTTCGCATCCAGGCTGGTCTGCGGATCGGGTTCAAAAGTGGCGCCGGGCGGCAATTCAAAAGACGCCCCCAGCCGTGTCAGTGGTGCATGAAAGGGCTCGCCAGCGGGCGGAAAACCGYCCTCGCCGGCCTGGCCCGCGTGGTCACGCTGATGCAAGCCCCCGCGCAAATAACGGTTGCGGTGGTCGGGGCGCTGCTCGAAACGCGCGTCCGTGCGCGGAACGAACCGCGACAGCTCGGTCAGGGCCATTTCGTACACGCCGCGCTTGAACTCAACCACCACGTCCAGCGGCACCCAGTAGTCGTTCCAGCGCCAGGCATCGAACTCCGGATGGTCTGTGGCGCGCAGGTTCAAGTCCCAGTCGTGGCCGACCAGTTGCAGCAGGAACCAGATTTGTTTCTGGCCTTTGTAATGTCCGCGCGCATCGCGGCGGATGAACCGGTCAGGCACCTCATAGCGCAACCAGTCTCGGGTTCGGGCCAGCACATTCACATGCTGCGGCATCAGCCCCACTTCTTCATGCAACTCGCGGTACATGGCCTGCTCGGGATTTTCGCCCCGGTCAATGCCACCCTGCGGAAACTGCCACGAGTGGGTACGGATACGTTTGCCCCAAAATACCTGACTTCTCTGGTTGAGCAAGATGATGCCGACGTTGGGCCTAAAGCCGTCCCGGTCAAGCATAATCAAACCTCAATTTTTTAAACTGAGTCCATTATGCACAGCGAAGGCCCCAGCGCCAAGCGCACGGCGGGCTGCAGCACCCCTTTCCCGTTCCCTTTTCGTTCCTTTTTCGACTCTTTTCCATCCTTTTTTCCAACCCCGGAATTCCCGAAAACCGCCCATGAAAGCCTCCCAGTTCTTTATTTCCACCCTCAAGGAAGCGCCTGCCGACGCGGAAGTCGTCAGCCACCAGCTCATGATGCGGGCCGGCATGATCAAGAAACTGGGCGCCGGCGTGTACAACTACAT
>NZ_JBFUAZ010000425.1:0-3817 GCF_056406035.1 Polaromonas sp. P1_E1_2
CTTGTGCATCAGGTGGGTGGCGCTGTGGTTGCGCACGGTTGCGGCGCGCAGCGCGGTGTTGACCTGCGCGGTCACGGTGTCGCCGACTTTCAGCGTACCCTCTTCCTGCGTGCCATGGTGGCCGAACACATCGGCCTTGATCTTGAGCGTATCGTCCACCGTGAAGGTGGAGCCGGCAGCCGTGAGCCGGCCCTGGTCACCGACCTGGCCGCCGCTTTCGGCGTAGAACGGTGTCGTGCTCAGCACCACCACGCCGCTTTGGCCTGCATTGAGTGCCTGCACGGCCACACCGTCGGCATACAGCGCGACGACTTTGGCGGGCTCTTCGAGCAATTCGTAGCCGGTGAAAGCGTGGCCTTCGCCGGAATATTCCAGCGCACGGTCCATCTTGAACTTGCCGGCGGCGCGTGCCTGGTTCTTCTGCTTGTCCATGGCCGCCTTGAAGCCGGCTTCATCAACTTCCACACCGCGTTCGCGGCACACGTCGGCCGACAAGTCCAGCGGGAAGCCGTAGGTGTCGTGCAGCTTGAAGGCCACGTCACCCGGCAGCACCTTGGCACCACCGGCCAAAGCGGTGTCCAGAATCGTCATGCCGATTTCCAGCGTTTCGAAGAAGCGCTCTTCTTCGGCTTTCAGCACGGACGTGATGCGGGCTTCGTCGGCCTTGAGCTTGGGATAGGCATCACCCATCAGGCGGGCCAGGTCAGCCACCAGCTTGTGGAAGAACGGCGTCTTCTTGCCCAGCTTGTAGCCGTGGCGGATCGCGCGGCGGATGATGCGGCGCTGCACGTAACCCCGGCCTTCGTTGGACGGGTTGACGCCGTCACTCACCAGGAACGCTGTGGCGCGGATGTGGTCGGCAATGACAAACAGGCTCTTGTTGCCCAGGTCTTTTTCGCCAGTCTCGCGTGATGCCGCCTTGATCAGCTCGGCAAAGATGTCAATTTCATAGTTGCTGTGCACGTGCTGCAGGATGGCGGCCAGGCGCTCCAGGCCCATGCCGGTGTCCACACAAGGCGCGGGCAGCTTGGTGACGCTGCCGTCGGCGGCCATGTCGAACTGCATGAACACGTTGTTCCAGATTTCGATGAAGCGGTCGCCGTCTTCGTCGGGGCTGCCGGGCGGGCCGCCGGGGATGTGGTCGCCGTGGTCGTAAAAGATTTCGCTGCACGGGCCGCAGGGGCCGGTGTCGGCCATCATCCAGAAGTTGTCGGACTTGTAGCGGCCGCCCTTGTTGTCGCCGATGCGGATCACGCGCTCAGGCGGCAATCCGATTTCTTTCGTCCAGATGTCGTAGGCCTCATCGTCCTCTTCATACACCGTGGCCAGCAGGCGTTCGGGCGGCAGCTTGTAAACCTCGGTCAGCAGCTCCCAGGCCCATTTGAGCGATTCGCGCTTGAAGTAGTCGCCGAAGCTCCAGTTGCCCAGCATCTCGAAAAAGGTGTGGTGGCGCGCGGTGTAGCCCACGTTTTCCAGGTCGTTGTGCTTGCCGCCGGCGCGCAGGCAGGCCTGTACCGACGCTGCGCGCACGTAGGGGCGCTTGTCGGTGCCGAGGAACACATCCTTGAACTGCACCATGCCCGAGTTGGTGAACATCAGCGTCGGGTCATTGCCCGGCACCAGCGAGCTGGACGGCACCACGGTGTGGCCCTTGGACGCGAAGAAATCGAGAAATGTCTTGCGAATGTCCGAGACGGTGAATACGGGCGTTGAAGCTGACGTGGAGGCTGACGAGGAAGTGGGATGGCTCATGGTCTGCAATAGTGGTTTTGGCAAGGCGGCGCCCTCGGGCTCACCCGCTTTGGCTAAGCCTTTGATTATAGGTTTGAGGGGGATACCCCCGCTTTATTGGGCTGTCTGCCGGCCGAGATCAATGCGGTGGGACAAAAAGCGCCATATGCGCTCATCGTCGCTGAAAGCCACGTTAAAGCGGAGCCAACCCGTCGGATGGGGCTCCAGCAGAAACAATTGTCCCGGGCCCAGCATGATGCCCTCGGGCGTAGCCTCTTTGGACAGGACGGCCCCATCGGGAAGGTCCGGGTGCCGGGCCCACAGGTACATGCCGGCCCCTGGCTCATGGAAAAGCTCAAACCCCAGGCCGGTCAGGTTCTTTTCGGTCTTGCGGTGCGCTGCAGCCAGCTTCTCCCGAAGCGACTTGAGGTGCTTGCGCCAGCGGCCGTCGGTGACCACCCCGAAAGTCAGCCGTTCGGCGATATCGGACGAGGTGAGGCCCGAAATCATCTTGAGCTGCGCCAGGTCCTCGATCAGCTCGCCTCGTGCCAGCAGGTAGCCCACGCGCAAATTGGGGGAAATTGTTTTGGAATAGCTGCCGATGTAGACCACACGCTGCAGCTRGTCCAGGCTTGCCAGCGTGGACCGCGAGACCGGGTCCATGTCGGCGTAAATATCGTTTTCCACCAGCGTGAAGTCGTGCGCCTCGGCCAGTTGCAGCAAGCGGTGCAGATGGGCCGCCGAGGCAATCGAGCAGGTCGGGCTCTGCRGGCGCGGCTGCGTGAAGAAGGCCTTGGGCTTGTGCACCGCCAGCAGCGCCTCCAGCGCAGCCAGGTCGTACCCGGTAGGGGTGCGCGGCACCCCCACAAGGTTGGCGCCCAGAAAACGCAGCATGAACATCAGGTTGGGATAACCGGGGCTATCGACCAGCACGGTGTCGCCCGGTTTGACCAGTTGCCGGGCCACCAGGTCCAGCGCCTGGCTGGAGCCTTGCGTCAGCAGCACCTGGTCGACCTCGACCGATATCTGGCTTTCGGTGAGCGCCTCCGCAATCACCATGCGAAGGGCCATATGTCCATAAGGCAGGCCGTAACCCTCAAGAGAGGAACCGTCCACCGACAGGTGCCGCATGCTGCGGCGGAGCGCGTCCCCGAACAGGAAATCGTGCGGCAACCAGCCACAACCGGGCTTCATCGGCAGGTTGCGGTTTTCAAAAATCTGCTTGAGGTACCAGCGGGCGTCAAATTTAGGTTGCGGGGGCTGCGCGTACGGCACCCCCGATGCACCATCATCGCCCCTGCGCTTGACGAAAAACCCGGCATTGGCTCGGGAAACAAGCCACCCCTGGGCCACAAGGCGGTCGTACGCCTCTACCACCGTGAAGACGCTGACGCCGTGCATGGCGGCAAAACCGCGGATGGACGGCAGCTTGACGCCCGGTTTCAGCGCTTGCCCGGCAATCATGCCCCGCAGGCCGTCGACGATCTGGCTCACAAGGGGGGTCTGCAGTTCCGGGCGAAGTGTGAGCATCAAAAAACCAAAAAGGGCAGATTGTGCATCGCAATGCCCGTGCACCGGGTTGGGGAATCCATGTACAGGATTCTAGACCCGCACAGTGTGTCGAAAACAGCGCGGCGGTGTACATGGACGGGCCTTGCCCCGACTTCTAAAGTCCACCCAACTCCTTCCTCAACCCAGTCAACCCAGAAATTCCGGAAATCACCTCCACCATGCAGCCAAACCAGACTTCCAGCAACGCCGCCCTGATGGCGCGCCGCCAAGCCGCCGTGACACGCGGCGTAGGCCAGGCCCACGAAATTTTCGTTAGCCGGGCAAAAAAAGCCGAACTATGGGACGTTGAAGGCCGCCGCTATATTGACTTCGCAGGCGGCATCGCCGTGCTCAACACCGGTCACCTGCATACCGAAGTCATTGCCGCAGTCAAGGCCCAGCTCGACCTCTACACGCACACCTGCTTTCAGGTCGTCGCTTATGAGCCTTACGTTGAACTGGCCGAGAAGCTCAATGCCCTGGCACCTGGAAATTTCGCCAAAAAGACCCTGCTGCTGACCACAGGCGCCGAAGC
>NZ_JBFUAZ010000426.1:0-3812 GCF_056406035.1 Polaromonas sp. P1_E1_2
AGTCGTCATAACCCAGCGCGTCATGTCCAGGGTAGCGCACGACTTCAACGTGCATGGATGGCGTCAGTGCGTTGACCAGCGGCGCAAGCAAATCTCCTGTGCCATCCATTCCGGGTAGCAAGATGAGCCGTAGAACAGGGAGAAGGGGCGCGGTCATCCGAAAGAAGCAGTGTTTAGCAATGTGGCTTTCAGATCAACAGGGACCGCAGCACTGGCGGCTGCGAATGCTTAACCGAGGGATTCCCAGTGGTCATGCCGGTCGCGCCGCTCCTGGCGGTAGTTGGTGATCTCCAGACGAAGGCCGTCGGGGTCGGTGAAAAAAGTGGCCCAGTAGTMGGGTGCGTATTCGCCGTGGTTGTGCGGCTCGCTGGCGTTGATGCCGGAGGCTTGCAGCAGCCGCGCGCATTCGGCCACGTCTTCGGCAGTGTCTACGCGCAGGCAGAAGTGATGAAGGCCGGGCGAATACGAGTCGTGCGCGGCTTGCGAGCGGGCAGGCCGCAGCACATAACCAAAGTGGCGGTTGTAGTACTGGATGTGCGGGTCGCCGCCTATCGTGAAGGTGTTTTTGCGGCAGCTGAGCGTCTTGAGCATCAGCTTGTCGTAGAACGCTTCCGACTCGGCCATGTTGCTCACGGCAATGTAGATGTGGTCTATGCCGGTGAGCTCGGGCATGCTATTTCCAGGCGGCCAGGAACGCCAGCAACACCTTGGCTGAGTTGTCGGCAGCRATGTTCATGAACGTGACCATTTCATTGGCCGCTTCACCGCCGCCGGCCAGGTCGCTGAGCGAGCGGAAAGCGATGTAAGGCACGCTGTTGCTGTAGGCCACCATGCCCACGGCGGCGGTTTCCATGTCGAGTACGTTGGCCTGGAAGGTCTTGAAGGCATATTCGCGGAAGGCGGCGTTGTCGACAAAGGCCTGGCCCGACACACCGTTGCCGCCCACCATCAATTGCGGTTTGTGCGTGAGGCATACCCCCGCGTTGCAGGCGCCGAGTTCGATGTTGCCCAT
Source organism: Polaromonas sp. P1_E1_2 (assembly GCF_056406035.1). Lineage (NCBI taxonomy): Bacteria > Pseudomonadati > Pseudomonadota > Betaproteobacteria > Burkholderiales > Comamonadaceae > Polaromonas > Polaromonas sp. P1_E1_2. Next base: position 1,013 of record NZ_JBFUAZ010000426.1, read on the forward strand.
GCCCCTGGCAACCTCGAGCATTGCGGGGTCGGCTTCAAACCAGAACTTGCGTACGGGCGCCGGGTTGGCGGCGGTGCGCGTTTCGACCGGTCGCGGGTGCAGCATGCCGAAGGGCGCCAGGGTCTGCGCCTCCATGCGCGGCGGGATGGTGAACCGGCCCGGCGAAGTTTCGCGTGCCATCAGCACTTCCAGGTATTGGCTCCACTGGGTGGGTACGCTGACGTCGCCGATGTGCAGGGCCGGGTTGACGCCACCAGCGATGCCGCTGAAGACGATGTGTGTGATGTTGAAACGGTCCAGCACCAGCTGCGTGTTCATGGACGCATTGACCATGCTGATGCCGGAAAGGAACAGCACGACCGGCTTGCCCTGCAGGGTACCGGTGGTGAAATCGACGCCGTTGATGCGGTGCCTGGCAGGGCCCTGCAAGCGGTTGAGCAGCAGAGTCAGTTCGGGCTGAAAAGCCGATATCACCGCGATGCGGGGCGTGGCGTCGAGCCGGACAGGAATGCCCGCAGCTGCGCCTGATGGATTGGATGGGACAGACGCCGGGCCCGCGCATCCCAACAGGCCAAATGATAGAAAGGCCAGGAAGGCCAGCGGAGCCGCGGCCCGCCAGGCAACAGGCTGGCTGAAAAGAAAACGCCGCAGGCAAAACAGGGAATGCATACGGCGCTTTCAGGTGAGGCGGTGAAACGCCGCCTTATTTGGCGGTGGACTTGGGCTGGCCGTCGTCGACCTTGACGGTGAACTTGCCGGCCAGGATGTCGGCCTCTTTGGCCTTGACCTTGGCGACGATGTCGGCGGGCACCTTTTTCTCGAAGGTGCCCAGTGGGGCGAGTTCGGAGCCCTTGTACTTCATCATGGAATAGGGGCCGTAGTCTTCGGCCTTGAATTTGCCTTCCTTGACGGCCTTGATCGCGCGGTCGATGCTGGGCTCCATGTTCCAGAGGGCTGACGCCACCAYGGTGTCGGGGTATTTGTCTTGTGTGTTGATCACGTTGCCGATGGCCAGCTTGCCTTTTTCCTTGGCGGCGTCGCTCACGCCAAAGCGCTCGGCGTACATCACGTCGGCGCCCTTGTCGATCATGGCGAAGGCGGCTTCCTTGGCTTTGGGCGGGTCAAACCAGCTGTTGATGAAGCTCACGCTGAACTCGACCTTGGGGTTGGTTTCTTTCGCGCCGGCCATGAAGGCATTCATCAGGCGGTTGACTTCGGGAATCGGGAAGCCGCCGACCATGCCGATCTTGTTGCTCTTGGTCACGCCCCCGGCGATCATGCCGGAGAGGTAGGCCGGTTCCTGGATGTAGTTGTCGAACACCGAAAAGTTGGGCGCCTGCGCCTTGCCCGACGAGCCCATGAGAAAAGACACTTTCGGGAAGTCCTTGGCGACCTTGCGGGCCGCGGCTTCCACCGCAAAAGCCTCGCCGACGATGAGCGCGTTGCCGGCCGTGGCGTATTCGCGCATGACACGTTCGTAGTCGGCATTGGAGACGTTCTCGGTCGCCTTGTATTCGATCTCGCCGCGCGCTTCGGCGGCTTTGAGCGCCTTGTGCAGGCGGCTGACCCATTGCTGCTCAAACGGCACGGTGTAGATGGCCGCAACTTTGGTTTTGGCTGCCTGGGCAAGTGCCAGGCCGGGCAGGGCGGTTGCGAGGGCAGTGGCCAATAGGACGAGTTGACGGCGCTTGAAGGTCTGGTGCATGAGTTCCTCCGGGTAGGTTCAGGTTTTGGGTGACAAACAGAAAAACTAAAACAGGAGCAAAAAATCAAACGCTCGCAGGCTCCCCGAATTCGCCAGTCGGGGCCGCGGAACCGGCTTTGCCGGGCCGCAGGCGCAGCGGCCCCCTCGGGGGGCAGGGAGCTACACGCAGTGAGCGACCGTGGGGGCTCATTTCGTTCCGAAAATCCGGTCGCCCGCGTCGCCCAGGCCCGGCAGGATGTAGCCATGGCTGTTGAGCTCGCGGTCGATCGCCGCGGTGTAGATCGGCACGTCCGGATGTGCGGCCTGCAGGGCCTTGATACCTTCCGGGCAGGTCAGCAGGCAGACGAACTTGATGGACTTGGGGTTGAGCTCTTTGAGCCGCTCGACTGCGGCGATGGCCGAGTTGCCGGTGGCGAGCATCGGGTCGACCACGACAATGTCGCGCTCTTCCATGTCGTGCGGCATCTTGAAGTAGTACTCGACCGCCGTCAGGGTTTTCGGGTCGCGGTACAGGCCGACGTGGCCGACGCGGGCGCCGGGCACCACGCTGAGCATGCCCTCAAGAATGCCGTTGCCGGCGCGCAGGATGGAGACAAACACCAGCTTTTTACCGTCGATGACTTTGGAGGTGGTGATTTCGAGCGGGGTCTCGATCTCGATGTCCTGCATCGGCATGTCGCGCGTGACCTCGTAGGCCATCAGCATGCTGAGCTCGTTGAGCAGTGTGCGGAAGGTGTTGGTGGAGGCGTCCTTGCGGCGCATCAGGGTGAGCTTGTGCTGCACCAGCGGGTGGTCGATCAGGTGGACCTTGTTRCTCTGGATGGTCATTTTTTGGTGTGCCTCTGTGTTCTGTCTTTGTTTTGTCCGGTTGTTATTTTTGTTCTGCTTTTACCTGTGCCGGCGCCCGTCGGGTCCGCGCGTCTTTCGGGATCGATGTTCAGAATACGGTGCCGTCGCTTTCGATGTTCAGGGGCGGCAAACCTTGATGCAATTGCTGTGCCAGTGCACGCCCTGCGGCCCAGGTGCCGCCTTCGAGCACGCAGGCCAGCGGCATCTGCTCGGCGGTCAATCCCAGCTGCTCGCGCACCAGTGGCG
>NZ_JBFUAZ010000427.1:0-3785 GCF_056406035.1 Polaromonas sp. P1_E1_2
GTGCTGAACCTGGCCATTTTGTTCATTGCCTACAAACGTTCGTGGCGCATCCTGAACGTGGTGGGTTTTATCGCCACCTTCGGCGTGGCCACTGCCTGGGGTGTTCTCAAGTACACGCCAGAGCACTACGCCAGCACCCAGCCTTTCCTCATCGGCTTTGTACTGATCTATCTTTTCGCCGCCATCCTCTATGCGCGCAACACGCCCACGAAGCTCGGCAACGCCGTCGACACCATGCTGGTGTTCGGCACGCCGCTGGTGGGCTTCGGCCTTCAGGCCGGGCTGGTGCGCACCATGGAACTGGGCACGGCCTTTTCGGCGCTGGGCTTTGCCGCGCTGTACCTGGTGACGGCGATGGTGCTGGTACGCCGGGCGCTGTCCAGCTACCGCTTGCTGATTGAATGCTTTATTGCAGTGGGTGTGGGTTTTGCCACGCTGGCGGTGCCGCTGGCGCTTGACGCGAAGTGGACGTCGGCTGTCTGGGCACTCGAAGGTGCGGGCGCGTTCTGGGTCGGCATGCGGCAGGCGCGCTGGATGCCGCGCGCTTTCGGCCTGCTGCTGCAGGGCGTGGCCGCCATGGCATTTTTGGGCGGGCTTGATGACGCAGGCGCACTGGGTAACCCTGTCTCGGCCATTCCGTTCGGCAACCCGGCCTTTATCGGCGCCATGCTGATCGCGCTGCCGGCGCTGCAGCTGGCGTGGTGGCTGCGCCGGCCCCTGCCGCACAGCGAGTCTTCGTGGGCCAAGGCCTATGCCGGCGTGGAGTCGCAGCTCAGCGTTCCTGTTTACCTCTACGGTTTTTTCTTCTGGTGCCTGGCCTGGTTGCTGGAAATCAACCGCCGTGTGCCGGCGCTGGAAGCAGATGCCTTTCCTCAACAGGCCTTTAGCGACCGCACCACCGGCCTGCTGATGATGCTGGCAGTGGTGGCCAGCGCGGCCTTGTCGATGCTGCTGGGCCTGAAGAAACAGTGGGCGGTGGCGACCTGGCCGGCGCGCATCACCGTGGGCGTGCTGGCGCTGGGTTATGTGGCGCAGGCCGGTCAAGGCTACCGCGTGCTCGCCACGCCGGCGTGGGCCGTGTGGCCGGCGGTGCTGGTGCTGCATTACTGGATGCTGCGGCAGTCTGACAAGCAGGCGCTGGCCCTGTCTTCGCCAGCGGGAATGGAGGCCCGGTCGCCCTATGGTTTTTTGCATGCGGCAAGCGCGTGGTTGGTGACCTTCCTGCTTGCGGACTGCCTGTGGTCGGGTATCRGCAAGGCCGAGCTCTGGCGCACTTCGTGGGCCGGCGTGGTCCTGCTGGTCAGCGCCATCGCGGTGCTGATGCTGCTGGCGGTGTGGGCAGGGCGTGTCAACAGCGCGGCCCTGCGACAGGGCGCCAGGTGGCCCCTCAATCCGCATGCCCAGGCTTACTACTGGTATGCCGCCTTGCCGCTTGCGGTGCTGGTGTTCTGGGGCACGCTGGTGGCTGCGGTTCACTCGTCGGGCCACACCGCACCGCTGCCTTACATCCCGCTGCTCAATCCGACCGACCTGACGCTTGCGCTCGCGTTGGGCGCCCTGGTGTTCTGGCGCCGCGTGCTGGTGACGGCCGCGCCGCCGCCGGGCAATGCGGGCTGGGTGACGGGCCGCAATGCACTGGTGGCTTTGGCCTTGCTGGTGTTTGTCGCCGTCAATACCGTGTGGCTGCGCATCGCCCACCATTTCTTCGGCGTGCGCTGGGATGCCGACGCGCTGTTCGGCAGCTTCGTGGTGCAAACCGGCTATGCGATTCTGTGGACACTGCTGGCCTTGAGCTTGATGGTGCTGGCGCACCGGCGCGTGCAGCGGCCGCTGTGGCTGGTGGGCGCTGGCCTGCTGGGCCTGGTGGTCGTCAAGCTGCTGTTGATTGACTTGTCGAACGCCGGCGGGGCGGAGCGCATCATCGCGTTCATCGTGGTGGGGGTGCTGATGCTGGTGGTGGGCTACTTTGCGCCGCTGCCGCCCAAGGCCGCCGCCACCGCCACTGCGCAAGATGTTTTGCCCGAAGATGCGGGCGACCAGAAGGTAACCCAGTCATGAAAATCAACCAACGCTTTTTAACCCTGGCGCTCTCCACCGCGCTGGCAGCCCCGYTGCTGGYGCWGGCCGCCGACGCCGCGGATGCCGGCAGCGCCAAATCGTATGCTGTTCGCATACCTGTGACGCTGGCGCCTGATGCGCCGTTGCAGCGGCTGGTGGTGCCGGCCGAAGCCCTGGTGCGGCTGCAAAGCGCCGGTTATGGCGACATACGCCTCTTCAATGCGGCGGGTCAGCCGGTGCCCATGGCGCTGGCCAACGTCGCCGCGGAAACGGCTACGCAGGAGCAGCAGGTCAAGCTCACGGCGTATCCCATCCTGGGTGCCGCAGGCGCTGCCGGTCTGGAGGGTCTGTCGCTGCGCATTGAAGAGCGGCAGGGCCGGCGCGTGGTGCAGCTCAACACGGGCAGCGCGGCAGACACCGCGGGCGCGGCTTCATCGCAAAAGGTGCTGGGCGCGCTGCTCGACACGCGCAGCGTCAATGCGCCGGCAGCCCGCCTGACGCTGGACGCCGACCTGCCGGTCGGCCAGCCCGTGAGCTTTAATGTGCAGGCCAGCAAGGATCTGAAGAACTGGCGGCCCCTGGCCGACACCGTGCTGTATCGCGCCGATGCTTCTGTCAAGGCCGCGAGCCTGGGCGACAACAGCCTGGCGCTTGCCATGGCGGACCTGAAAGACCACTACCTGCGCATCACCTGGGGCGACGCCGCCGTCACCCTGCGCGGCGCCACGCTGGTCACGTCCCGTAGCACGGCCCTGCGCCAGCGCGTGGGCGCCACTATGGCCGCGCCGGTGCTGACGAATCCCCATGAGCTGACTTTTGCGTTGCCCTTTGCCACGCCTGTTGCCGCTTTAAAGATCACGCCGCAAGGCAGCAATGTGCTGGTGCCCATCCGTGTGCTGGGCCGCAACGACCGCAACCAGCCGTGGGCGTTGCTGGCCAGCGCCGTGGTCTACCGGATGACAACCGCGGGCAAGGAACAAACCAGYGGCCCGGTCGAATTGCAGGGCTCATCGGTGCGCGAAATGAAGATCGAAGCCGACCTCAAAACGCCGGGGTTTGCCGCCGCGCCTGAAATCGTCCTGCAGTTCGAACCGGCACAGCTCATCTTTCTGGCCAGCGGGCAGGGCCCTTTCACCCTGGCTGCGGGCCTGGCCAGCGCAACGGGGGCAGCAGGCGCTTTTCTGCCCATGGCCAGCCTGATTCCCGGCTACAAGGCGCAACAGGAAAACTCCTTGCCCGTCGCCCAGGCCGATGTGTCCAAAGCAGACATCACCGGTGGCAGCGCCGGTGCGGCCGGCTCGCTGGTGGCGGCGCAACCACCCAGTCAGGGCATGCCGACACGCAGCCTGGTGTTGTGGGGCGTCTTGCTGGCGGGCGCGCTGGCGCTGGGGTTGATGGCGTGGGTGCTGCTCAGGCAAACCCGGCAGGCTGTGGAGCCCGGTCAATAAGTTTTATACCGCCACTACCTGAAGTCGTATTGCTATTGTTTTGATAGCACCTCGCGCAGATTCCTATTGGCCTAGAAGTACTTTTGGTTCAAATTTTGCGCGTTTGGTGCTGAAAAAAGCCTTCACGTTGCGCACATTTGCATCGCTGGTAAAAAGCCGCTGCGCCAGCGCCAGGTAGCGCGGCATGTCGGCCACATGCACCACCAGCATGAAGTCCGGCCCCGGTGAGACGCGGTAGCACTGCTGAACGGCGTCGTCCTGCACCACCCTCGTTTCAAA
>NZ_JBFUAZ010000428.1:0-3783 GCF_056406035.1 Polaromonas sp. P1_E1_2
GCGCTCATAAGCCTAAAAAGCTGCGCTGAAGGCTCCAAAACCCTCATTTTCTGTATCAAAAGTGCTCGAAGCCCCCGTCTAACAGGCGCGAGCAGCTATTAAAAACATAGCAAACATCAAAAAGCCGCCTTCGGGCGGCTTTTTCGTTGGCTTTTCGTCCCTCGGCACGCACTAGTCGCCACCCCCGCCGCAACCTCCGCCGCATCCACCACCGTCGCTACCACCATCACTGCCTGCGTCACTGGAGTTACTGCTACTGTTGTCGGAGCCACCAAACCCATCCGCATCGCCGCTGTAGCTACCGTCGGAAAAGCTTTCGCCGCAATAAGCGCCTGCTGAGCCGCCTGTTCCGTCGTCACGCTGAGGCTGGCTGCAGTCGGGCAGGTAATGAAAGCCGTTGGGGATCGCCAGCTTTGCATCCAGGGCAAAGAGCAGCGGCAGGCGGCTGGGGGAGCGCGGCTTGATGGCCTCGTCACGACAGGCCCAGTACCAGGCGCGCCGCAGGCCGTCGTTGCTGGAAGCGCGGCGGCCCAGCACTTCAGCCGGTACATGGTCCATGAAACGGCCCAGCACGAGGTCGCACCACTCGCGGTAGGCGCGCGTGTGCAGGATGAATTCGTGCCACATGCTGTCGACCACGCGTGAGGGCATGGCCACAAACTTGCCCTTGCTGCGCACGCAGGCCAGAAAAAACTGTCGAAGCCCGCGCTCGACCAGCTCGGTGTCTTTGGCGCTCAGGTGCGGATAGGTGTCACGCAGCTTGCGCTTGAGGAACTGCGGCAGCGGCGCCTCGCGCACCAGGCGCTCGCGTTCGCGGCCTGCCCACACGGCCAGCACCACCATGGCCGCGACCAGCCCGAATATTCCGGTTGCCAGCCCCGTCGGTTTGCGCCATCCGGCCTCGCCGACCATCATCAGCACCACCCAGAGGACGGTCAGCACGATCGCAAGCTGCCGCGCATGGCGCAGCACCAAGCGGCGCCAAAGCGCGATATCGGGCCCGGTGTAGACCTTTGCGGCGGTCGCCATCAGACCACCACCGGTTCAGGCTCCAGCAGGATGCCAAAGCGTTCGTACACACTGGTCTGGATGGCCTTGGCCAGCGTCATGACCTCGCCGCCCGTGACCGGGTCGGCTGTGCCGCCGCGGTTGACCAGCACGAGTGCCTGTTTTTCATAGACACCGGCATTGCCGATGGTCTTGCCCTTCCAGCCGCAGGCGTCAATGAGCCATCCGGCGGCCAGTTTGACCGTGCCATCGGCGAGGTGGTAGTGAACGATTTTGGGCTCCCGCTGGATGATGTCGGCGCACTGCTCGGGCGAAACGGTCGGGTTCTTGAAAAAGCTGCCGGCGTTGCCAATGACCTGCGGATCAGGCAGCTTGGCTTTGCGAATCTCGCAGATCCAGTCGTAAATTTGCTGTGCGTCGGGCGCCTGGATGCCGGACTGCGCCATTTTTTTATCGATGTCGGCATAGCCCAGCACCGGTTTCCACGCCTTGGGAAGGGAAAAGCGCACCCGCGTGATGAACGCCTTGCCTTCCAGCCCAAAACCATGGGCGGCCGACTCCGGTGCCGAACTGCTGTGCTTGAACACCGAATCACGGTAGCCAAACGCGCATTGCGCGGCATTCAGGGTAAATGGCTGGCCTGTCGTCAAGTCGATGGCGTCGAGCGACTCAAAGCGGTCTTGCAGCTCCACGCCATAGGCGCCGATGTTCTGTACTGGTGATGCACCGACCGTTCCGGGAATTAATGCCAGGTTTTCCAGGCCCGGGTAGCCGTTTTGCAGCGTCCAGGTGACAAGGTCGTGCCAGTTTTCACCGGCGCCGGCCTCGATGATCCAGGCCTTCGCGTCTTCCCTGAGCAACCGTTTACCCATGATTTCGACCTYGAGCACCAGCGGCTTGACGTCTCCGGTCAGCACGATATTGCTTCCGCCGCCCAGCACAAACTTGGGGGAGGCCTTCAGGGCCGGGTCCTGCAAAGACGCGGCAATATCGGCCTCCTTTGTCACCCGCACCAGGCTGAGTGCCTTGGCGACGATACCAAAGGTGTTGGAATGCTGGAGTGGAACGTTTTTCTCGACTAACATCCGGGTGATTGTCTCACCCCAACCCCCGTAAAAAAGACTTGCACCATGCCCTCTTTCGACACCGTTCTTGAAGCCGATCTGGTCAAGGTCAAAAACGCCGTGGAAAACACCGGCAAGGAAGTCGGCAATCGCTTTGACTTCAAGGGCACCTCGGCCTCCATCGAGCTGAAGGACAAGGACATCATCCTCGTCGGCGACGGCGACTTCCAGATCGACCAGATCAATGACATCCTGCGCTCCAAGCTCGCCAAGGCAGGCGTTGACGTACGCTTTCTGGACACCGGCAAGATTGAGAAAATCGGCGGCGACAAGGTCAAGCAGACCAACAAGGTCCGCAATGGCATCGACACCGAAACCGCCAAGAAGATCCAGGCCGCCATCAAGGCCAGCAAACTCAAGGTGCAGGCCGCCATCCAGGAAGAAAAAGTCCGCGTCACGGGCGCCAAGCGCGACGACCTGCAGGCCGCCATGGCGCTGATCCTGTCCGAGATGAAGGACTTTCCGCTTACTTTTGACAACCGCCGCGACTAGGTCTGCCATGAACCTTCTGCCTGCCCTCACCCAAGCAGCATTTTTGCTGTCCGCGTCTTTGCTGCTGCACGGCGCCGCACAGGCGCAGAGCGAAGGTCAATCCGTGGCGCTGGCCGGCATGATGGGCACCAAGGCCCTGCTGGTGGTCAACGGCGGTTCACCCAAGAGCGTCGCGCCCGGTGAAACACACCAGGGCGTAAAGATTATTTCCACCACCAGCGATCAGGCTGTCATCGAGCAGTCCGGCAAGCGGCACACACTGCGGGTGGGCGATGCGCCGGTGAACTCGGGCGGTAGCACTGCCTCAGCCGGTCGGGGCACGCGCATCACCATCACTGAAAGCGGCGGCGGTCATTTCATGACGGCCGGGCAGATCAACGGAAAGGCCGTGCAGTTCATGGTTGACACCGGTGCGACCAGCATTGCCATGAGCGCGTCGGATGCGGAGCGCTCTGGCATTAACTACAAAGACGGGCAGCCTGTGCGCATGTCCACAGCCAACGGCACCACGCAAGGCTACCGGGTCAAGCTCAACTCGGTACGTGTGGGTGACGTGGAGGTCTTTGACGTGGATGCCGTCGTCATACCGCAACCGATGCCTTTTCTGCTGCTGGGCAACAGTTTTTTATCGCGTTTTCAGATGAAGCGCGACAACAACCTCATGACGCTGGACAAGCGTTATTAGCCCTTCGCGGTGCGTTGCCGGCCGGGCTATTTGGTGGCCTGTTTTGAACCACCCAGCTTCGACTCGGTTCCCTTGATCAGCTTGTTGATGTTCTCGCGGTGGCGATAGATCAGGAGCGCACTGACAACGACCATCATGGCCAGCAGGTTCTTGTCGACATACCAGGCGGCCCGGTCGCCAAACAGGTAATACAGCGGCGAAAAAACGGCCGCCACCAGTGATGCCAGTGAGGAATAGCGCGAAAAGAAGGCGACGATCACCCAGGTTGCCAGCGTGGCAACACCCAACACCCAGCTGACGCCCAGCAGCACGCCCGCCGCCGTCGCGACACCCTTGCCGCCCTTGAACTGAAAAAACACCGGATAGAGGTGCCCCAGGAAAGCCGCCAGCCCGACGGCAGCCATTGTTCCTTCGCCGAGGCCATAGTCACCGCCAAACCACTTGACAAGCACCACAGGCACCCAACCCTTGAGG
>NZ_JBFUAZ010000429.1:0-3782 GCF_056406035.1 Polaromonas sp. P1_E1_2
GCACTACACCGAGCACGCACGCCGTGTGCCCGGCCATGGACGCAGGAACGGCAAAGGCATGAAAGCTGGCCCAATGCGCGAACATCTCAGCCAGCTCCCGGCTCATGCCGGGCAATCTGGCCCCAGCAGTCTTCAAACACCATGTCGGCCAGCGGGGCACGGCGCGCCCACTTTTCAGCCTGCAGCATGGGCTGGTCATAAAAGGCCTGGACCGGGCCCAGACACAACACCGCAATCGGCTTGCTGCCTTCAGGCATCTGCAATAGCCCGCCCAGCTGCTGCGGGTCAAAAATCGAGACCCAACCCATGCCAAGGCCCTCGGCACGGGCGGCCAGCCAGAGGTTCTGGATGGCGCAGGCCGCCGAGGCCAGGTCCATTTCGGGCAGGGTGCGACGGCCAAAGACATGCTGTTCGCGCCCCGGTGGCAAGGCCACGACCAACACCTCGGCAGCATCGAGCACGCCCTGCACCTTGAGCTTCATGAACTCGTCTTCGCGCTCGCCCAAGGCCTGGGCCGTGAGCACACGTTCCTGCTCAATCAGCCCATGAATACCTTCGCGCAAGGGCCGATTGCGCACGCGAATAAAGCGCCAGGGCTGCATGAAGCCCACACTAGGCGCGTGGTGCGCGGCCGAGAGCAGGCGCTGCATCACATCGTCCGCCACCGTGCCGCCGCTGAAGTGGCGCATGTCGCGCCGCTCGAAGATGGCACGGTAGACCGCCTGTTGCTCGGTGTCGCTGAAGGCGTGGCCGGGTCGGGCCGCATCGGCCGGGCCCGCCCCGACGGCGGAGACAAAGCCCGTCACACCATTCACTKAGGAGCTTGCACCGCACCCGCTACGGGTACGTCTGCACGCTGCAGTACCACCAGCAAAGCCGGACGCACCCAGCGCTGGAAGGCCAAACCACTGACCAGACCCAGGCTCACCCAGAACGACAAAGACACCCAGGTTGTGGCCCAGATGAACTGCGTGCCGAGTTGTTCCAGAGCGGCATGGGCTTCGGGGCCAAAACCGGCCAGGGCATCACCTTGAAGCTTGGGCGCACCCACCACAAATGGCAACGCCAGCAAGGCTGCGGACACCAGCCAGCGCCAGGATGCGCGCACAAAACCGGCTATGGCGCAGGCACCCGCCGCACTGCTCACTGCCAGCACCCACCAGACCTGGCGGGCCTGCAGCGGCGCGGCTTCCATGCCGGGTACTTCCGCATGCAAACCCAGCGAAGGCCAGAGGTGAAAGCTCAACCAGCCAGCTGCAGCCACCACGCCGGCCAGGCGCAGTGAAGCCACCACGCCACCGCGTTGTGCGTCACGTTTGTAAAGCCACACGCCCATCACCGCAAACACCAGCAGCGCCATGCTGAAGGCGTGCAGCATGTTGGCCACCCAGGTCCAGCCAATGCGCTCGGCGCCGTTCGCGGGTTCCCATTCCTTGGCAACGCCGTGCTCATGCGCATGCGGCGCCGTACCTTCGGCATGCACGTGGGCAGCGGGAGCGGCGGCGGGCGCCGGAGCCTCTGCCTTTTGCTCCTCGTACACCTCGGCAGCCAGAATCAGCGGGGCGGCTTGCCAGCGCTGCACGCCGGTTTGCACGCTACCCACCACCACGGCAGTGGCCAGCGCCGCCCAGATCAATCGTTGAAAAACCATAGCTGTCTCCCGGTGAAAGTGCTGCTCAGTGGCAGGGTTTAACGGTGATGTGGCGCACATCGTGCGCGGCGTTGTGGGCCAGCGGGCTCTCGGCAAAAGCCACGCCGTACAGCACCACCAGGCCCAGCGCGGCGGCGCCCAGCAGCGGGCGCAGCACGGCCAGGCCGGGATTCAGGGTGTGAGAAGGGTTGTGGGTCAGCGTCGTTGGTTCAGTCATGGCGTTCTCCTTGGGGTAAGTGGGAAGGTGGGTGGTGAAAAAAACAAACTTAGTGCATTTGGCCGCTCATGTCGAGCCCAGGCCGTTCAAACCAACAGGGGGCAATCGGGCAAGGATACCGCTGCGCAGGCGATCGGGCCGTGCGTTGCGGGCCAGGTTGCCGTCGGCACTCTGCACGTGCAGTTGCGCGCAGGCAATCACCTGGGCTGCGGTCTCGGCATCGGGGGCCAGGTCGCCAAAGTAGTAGCTGAATTTGCCCCGGGCTTGCAAGGTCACGGTGCAGGCGCGGGTGCAGCCGCTCATGCACGCCTGGCCGCGCACCTGCAGGCCCTTGTGCAGCCCGGTGTCCAGCTCACACACCAGCAGCGCTTCCTGAACCGCTTCGAACAAGGCCAGGCCATGGGCGGGCAGCTCACGCGATGCGCCCGGCGGGCGGCAGGTGGTGCAGACAATGATTTCGGTGTCGGACATGACGATCTTTTACGGTTGGTAATCCGGAGCCATGGCCAGGCGGTGCTCCGCGCCCCAGCGCATGGCCCAGGCGGCACAGCGGCCCAGGTTCTTTTTCGGATCGTCAAAATCGACAATCACCAGATGCTGCGGGGTCAACGGCGCCTGCGGTTGCTCCAGCGTGCGGCCGTCGGTCAGCAGCCACAGCCAGCACTCCGTGAGGCCGTTCTTGCGCAGCGTGCGTTGCAGCAGGCGGTCAGCCTGAAACAGCGCCTCGGCCAGCGGCGTGCCACCGCCACCGCCCACTGGGCGCAGGCGCTGGCTGCCGGCGGCACGCGCGCGGCCAGGGGGCAGCAGCAGCTCCACACCCTGCCCGCCAAAGCGCAACAGCGCCACATCGTCGCCCTGCCGCGCGGCCTGCTCAATCATGAAGGCCGCATGGCCCTTGGCCAGCGCCAAGCGGCCGCGCTGGCGCATGGAGCCCGAAGTGTCGAGCACGATGCAATGCAGGCGACTGCTGCGCAGCGCCACGGGCTGGTGGCGCAGGTGTTCGCGTTGAAGCGGCGCAGGCCCCTTGGCCACCACCGTAGGCAGCCAGGCAATGGCCGTGCTGCGCTGCGGCGCGCTGTGGGCACGTGCCATGGCGCCTGATGAAGGAATGCGTTGGGGTGGAGGCCACCGCCAGCTGCCAGGCCCGTTGCGCGGGCGGCGGCTGGGGTGGCCTAGGCTTTTTTTGGCGGCCACCCGGCTATCGCGTGGACCTTGGTGGTGCCTTCGGGCTGGGCAGGCAACGCGCCCCAGTCGCCTTGGGGCGCAGGCGGTAAAGATGACGCAGACGGCTGGTCTTGCAAGCGCTCTGGATTGTTTGTTGGTTGGGATGATCCGTTGCTATTTCGCGGTGCCTGCCCCGCACTGCCCTCGGGCCGGCGATGTGCCAGCGCCAGCTCGGCCACCGCGTCCACATCGTCCACGGTCACTTCGCTGCGCCCTTCCAGCGCTGCCAGCGCACGCGCGGCGCGCAGCATCACCAGGTCGGCACGCATGCCGTCCACGCCTGCCGCCATGGCGCAGGCCGCTGCATGGTGCAGCACCGCGTCAGGCCAGGCCAAGCTTGGCAACGCAGCACGGGCCGCCACCAGCGCGGCACTGAGCGCGCGTTGTTCTTCCGCATGCTGCGCGCCCAAGGCCCCGGGGGTTTCATCAAAACCCAGGCGCGCGCGCAGGATGGCGGTGCGCTCTGCAGCATCCACCGGATTGGCCAGCGCCACCGACAGACCAAAGCGGTCCAGCAGTTGCGGGCGCAGCTCGCCCTCCTCCGGGTTCATGGTGCCCACCAGCACAAAACGTGCGGCATGCTGCTGTGAAATGCCGTCGCGCTCTACCGTGTTGACACCGCTTGCGGCCACGTCCAGCAGCGCATCCACCAGCGCGTCGGGCAGCAGGTTGACTTCGTCTACATAGAGC
>NZ_JBFUAZ010000430.1:0-3781 GCF_056406035.1 Polaromonas sp. P1_E1_2
GGTGGACATACGGTCACGGGTCACCTGGGGCGCCTTCTGGTATTCGGTCAGCACCGAACGAAAGCGCTGGGCATCACCCTGTGCCTGGGCCACGATTTTGGCTTTGTAGGCTTCAGACTCTTCCTTGAGGCGGGACGCGGAACCCACGGCACGCGGGATCACATTGTTGGCGTATGCCTGGGCTTCGTTCTTGGCGCGTTCGCGCTCCTGGCCGGCCTTGAGCACATCGTCAAACGCTGCCTGCACCTGCTCGGGGGGGCGCACACCGCTCTGCTGAAGGTTGATGCCGACAACTTCAACGCCGACCTTGTAACGATCGAGGATGGTCTGCATCAGGGCGCGCACGCGTGGCCCGATCTGGTCACGCTCTTCCGCCAGGGCCAGGTCCATCTTCATTTTCCCGACCACTTCACGGACGGCTGTTTCGGCAGCCTGAACCACCGCCGCTGCAGGGTCCTTGCTTTCAAACAGATAGGCGCGCGCATCGTTCAGGCGGTACTGCACGGCAAACTTGATTTCAACGATGTTTTCGTCTTCAGTCAGCATGGCCGAGTCGCGCAGGCCTGTCGCCTTGATGATGACGTCACGGCCGACATCCACTGAACGGATCTGCGTGACCACAACGATTTCGTGGCGCTGCACAGGATACGGAAGCCGCCAGTTGAAGCCCGCGCCCACGGTCGAGTGGTATTTGCCAAACTGGGTGATGACGGCCTGCTGGCCTTCCTGGACAATGAAAAACCCGGTGCCCAGCCAGATCAGCACTGCGACACTGGCAATCAGTCCGACACCAATGCCGGCACTCTTCATGTCGGGCTGAAAGCCGCCGCCACTGCCGCCGTTGTTCCCACCGCCATTGCCGCGGCCAAATCCACCACGGTTGGGGTTGTTCTTGCCACCGCCAAAAAGGCCACCCAGCTTGCGGTTGAAGTCGCGCCAGAGTTCATCCAGGTCGGGTGGGCCCTGGTTGGGCCCCTGCCCCTGCGGACGGTTGGCGGGCCGGGTCGGTTGCTTGTCCTCCCGCGGAGCTTCGGGCTTGGCATCGTCAGAAGACGGTTTGTCGTCATCCCGACCCCAGCGCGGATCATTGAGGTTGAACATGCCTTGGGCGCGTTGCTTGAGCCGGCCTGGCAAGCTCGTCAAGGTCTGCAGCACGGGGTTCAGATTCATGGGATCAAACTCACTTTTTTTCGTTACACCGACATTGTGCCTAATGAAACCGCCATATCAGGCAAGGTCCTCGGCAGTTTGGGGGATTTCGTCGGCGGGCGGGTTGACCGCATAGCCAGCCAGCAGCGCCCGCAAAAGCGGCAGGCCTTCACCTGTCTGCGCACTCACGAACACCCGTTCAACGCTGCGGCTTGAGCCCTCAAACGCGTCCCTCAGTTCGAACATGTCTTGCAGGTGCAGGGGCAAGCTGTCCTTTTCAATAGCGTCCAGCTTGTTGAACACCAGTATTTGCGGCACATCGGCCGCGCCAATCTCCGAAAGCACACGCTGGACCTGCTCGATCTGCTCGAGGTAGTCGGGATTGGCGCCGTCCACCACGTGCAGCAGCAAGTCGGCATCCGCTGCTTCCTGCAGCGTTGCAGCAAAGGCATCAATCAGGCCGTGCGGCAGGTCGCGGATGAAGCCCACCGTGTCCGACAACGACACGGAACGCGCGGCGTCACCCAAATAAAGCTGCCTCGTGGTGGTATCGAGCGTTGCGAACAACTGGTCGGCCGCATAAGCACGCGCTTTGACCAGTGCATTGAAGAGCGTGGATTTTCCCGCGTTGGTGTAACCCACCAGGGAAATCGTGAAGGAATTGCGGCGCTCGCGCTGCTTTCGCTGCGTTTGCCGCTGCTTCTTGACCTTGAGCAAGCGTTCTTTGGTGCGCTTGATCGCGTCACCGATCATGCGTTTGTCGAGCTCGATCTGCTTCTCACCCGGGCCGCCGCGCACACCGGCGCCGCCGGTTTGCCGCTCCAGGTGGGACCAGCGCCGCACCAGGCGTGTAGACATGTATTGCAGCCGGGCCAGCTCAACCTGCAGCTTGCCTTCGTGACTACGCGCGCGCTGGGCAAAGATTTCAAGAATCAGCAGGGTCCGGTCGTTGACCGGCATGTCCAGGTGCCGCTCCAGGTTGCGCTGCTGCGCCGGGCTGAGGGACTGGTCGAACAGAATTTCCGTGGCGCCGGTATCCAGCGCCATCAGCTTGATTTCGTCAGCTTTTCCGCTGCCGATGAAGAGCGCGGCGTCGGGCGCCTTGCGTCTGCAGGTGACGCGCGCAACCGGCTGCAGGCCTGCTGTTTGCGCGAGCAAACCCAGTTCCTGCAGATCAGCATCAAAGTTTGGCAACCCCAGATCGACCCCTACAAGAAGGACCAGGGGTTTCGGGCTCACCGGAGCATCGTACGAACTCAGCTGGCGGGGCTTTCTTCAGACTCGTTGGTCGCGAAATTTACGGCGCGACCTGGAACGATGGTGGAAATCGCATGTTTGTAGACCATTTGGGTCACAGTGTTGCGAAGCAGAACCACATATTGATCGAAGGATTCGATCTGGCCCTGCAATTTGATCCCGTTGACGAGATAAATGGAAACAGGAACATGCTCGCGACGCAAGGTGTTGAGAAATGGGTCCTGCAAGAGCTGGCCTTTGTTATTGCTCACGATATTTTCCGTGTTCAAAAGTTAATAGAACTTGACCTTACCACAGGGCGTGGCCCGGGTCATGTAGTCCTAGGCCGTTTCCTTGTCTTTAAAGGGGTTGTGGGAGCTCTTCATCTGGATGCGCAAGGGCGTGCCGACCAGGTCAAATTCCTTGCGGAAACGCCCTTCCAGATAGCGTTTGTACGACTCGGTGACGTGTTCGAGCGAATTACCGTGGATGATGATGATGGGTGGGTTCATGCCGCCCTGGTGGGCATAGCGCAGCTTGGGGCGAAAAACACCCGAGCGCTGGGGTTGCTGGAACTGCACGGCTTCCAGCAGCAGCCGGGTGAGCACGGGTGTGGACATCTTGCGATTGGCCGATGCATGGGCCTGAACAATCGACTTCCAGACAGGGCCCAGTCCCTGGCGCTTGATGGCCGAGATCGGGTGGATGGCGGCGAATTTGAGGAAGCCCAGCCGGGTCTCGATGGAGCGCTCGAGAAGCTCGCGCTGGTAGGAGTCCACAGCGTCCGACTTGTTGATGGCCAGCACCACCGAACGGCCGCTTTCGAGGATGTAGCCGGCAATGTGGGCGTCCTGGTCGGTCACGCCTTGGGTGGCATCGAGCAGCAGCAGCACTACGTTGGCGTTTTCGATGGCCTGCAGGGTCTTGACCACGGAAAACTTCTCGATGGCCTCAAAAACCTTGCCTTTGCGGCGCAGACCTGCCGTGTCAATCAGCTCAAACTTCTGCCCGGCACGCTCAAAAGGCACAGAAATGGCGTCGCGGGTTGTCCCGGGCAAATCAAAGGCCACCAGGCGTTCTTCACCCAGCCAGGTGTTGATCAATGTGGACTTCCCCACGTTGGGGCGTCCTGCCACGGCCAGACGAATCACAGAAGGATCTTGAGGCTCAGCCTCTTCGTCCGGATCCGGCAAATTGAGCGGCGCCAAGGCCATGTCAACCAGCGTGCGCATGCCCTGGCCGTGTGAGGCGGAAACCGCCAGCATCTCGCCCAGGCCCAATTCAAAGAACTCGGACAGCTGCACGCCTTCAGTCATGCCCTCGGCCTTGTTAGCAGTCAGGATGGTGGGTTTGCCCAGCTTTCGCAGGTATTTGGCAATATCGTGGTCCTGCGCAC
>NZ_JBFUAZ010000431.1:0-3779 GCF_056406035.1 Polaromonas sp. P1_E1_2
GCCTCCAGCGCACAGGCGACAAAGCCCTGGTCGGCGAAGCGCCGAAGTTCCTGTTGCAGCAGCACCGGGTCGGGCGTCGTCAGGCCGTTGGAAACCATGGCACCAGGCTCACCTATGCCCAGCGTGCCAATGACGCCGCATTTGTGACCCAGCCGGCCCAGAGCCTGCGCCAGCCACCAGGCGGTSGAGGTCTTGCCGTTGGTGCCGGTSACRGCGGAAAYCCGCARCTGCCGGCTCGGYTSSTYGAARTAGACGGCGGCGATRGGSCCGGTCGCRGCCTTGAGACCGGCGTATTCGGCGATCTTTTCGTCCTGGAAACCGAAGGCGGCCGCGCCTTCCTGTTCGACCAGACAGGCAGTGGCGCCCGCATTCAACGCGCTGCCCACGAACTTGCGCCCATCGGTCGCGGTGCCGGGCCATGCGATAAAGCCGTCGCCCGGGGTCAGTCTGCGGCTGTCCGTGCACAGGCTGCCGCTCACGCGTTCGCGCAACCAGCCGGCGGCTTGTTCAGGGGTGTGGAGTTGCATGCTCAAAACGACTCCTCCACGGCCTGCGTGGTGATTTGCGGCTTGACGCTCATGTCGGGCTGCACGCCCATCATGCGCAGGGTCTGCTGCACCACCTCACTGAACACAGGCGCGGCGGCCACGCCGCCGAAGTAGTTGCCATCGCTGGGCTCGTCGATCATCACACCGACGACGATGCGGGGCGCTTCAATGGGGGCCATGCCGGTGAACCAGGCCCGGTACTTGTTGGTGGCATAACCTTTTCCAACCTGCTTGTGCGCCGTTCCCGATTTGCCGCCTACCGAATAACCCACCGTTTGCGCCAACGGACCAGTACCCCCGGGTGCGGCGGCCATTTGCAGCATCCGGCGGACGGCGTGCGCGTTCGCTGCGGAAAAGACCTGTACGCCTACCGCGGGCTCACTGCTCCTGAGCATGGTGACGGGAATGATCTGGCCGTCATGTGCGAACGCAGTGTAGGAGTGCGCCATCTGGAACAGCGAAGCCGACAGCCCGTAACCATAGGCCATGGTCGCCTGCTCGACAGGGCGCCAGGTCTTCCAGGGTCGCACACGTCCGGTGACCGCGCCTGGGAACTGGATCTGCGGCTTTTGCCCATAACCCAGAGCCATGTAGGTCTCCCACATTTCCTGCGGACTCATCTTTTGTGCGATCTTCAGCGCGCCGACGTTGCTGGATTTCTGGATGACGCCTTCCACTGTCAGCGTGCCGTAGTTGTGGGTGTCACTGATGGTGAAGCCGCCGATGCTGTAACGGCCGGGTCCGGTTTCGATGACGGTTTGCGGCTTGATGCGACCGGCCTCCAGCGCCATGGCCACCGTGATCGGCTTCATCGTGGAACCCGGCTCGAAGGTATCCGTGAGGGCCCGATTGCGCAACTGCTCGCCGGTCAGATTTTTCCGCCTGTCGGGCACGTAGCTGGGATAGTTCGCCAGTGCCAGTACCTCGCCGGTGGTGGAGTCCAGCACCACGACGCTGCCGGCCCGGGCTTTGCGCGCAATGACCGCGTCGCGCAGCTTCTGGTAGGCGAAGAACTGCACCTTGCTGTCTATGCTCAGCTGGATGTCCTTGCCTTCGACGGGCGGCATCTGTTCGCCGACATCCTCGACGACACGGCCCAGGCGGTCCTTGATCACGCGGCGCGAACCGGCCTTGCCGGCCAGGTCCTTGTTGAAGGCCAGCTCAATGCCCTCCTGGCCGCGATCCTCAACGTTGGTGAAGCCCACCACGTGGGCCACGGTTTCGCCCTCGGGATATTGACGCTTGTATTCCTTGCGCTGGTAGATGCCCTTGATGCCCATGGCATGGATTTTTTTTGCCACCGGCTCGTCGACCTGACGCTTGAGCCAGACAAAGGTCTTGTCCTCTTCGCCCAGCTTCCTGTTGAGCTCGACCAACGGCATTTCCAGCAGCACGGCCAGCTCGGCCAGTTGCGACTTGCTGGCTTCGACGTCTTCGGGAATGGCCCAGATGCTGGATGCCGGTACGCTGGATGCGAGGATCAGCCCATTGCGGTCCAGGATGCGGCCGCGGTTGGCGGGCAACTCCAGTGTGCGGGCAAAGCGCACCTCACCCTGGCGCTGGAAAAATTCATTGCCAAAAATCTGGATATAGGCCGCACGGCCCGCTAGCCCGGCAAAAGCCAACGCGATACCAGCCACGATGAATTTGCTGCGCCAGACGGGAGTCTTGCTGGCCAGCAGGGGGCTGGACGAATAAAGCACGCTGCGACTCATGGCCTGGGCCCTTCCGGTGCCGAAGCCGCCGTTACCGGAGCGTCCTTGTAGCTCACATATTGCGTGATGGCAGGTGTCACCGTGCGCATCTGCAGCTTGTCCTTCGCAAGCTTCTCGACCTTCAGCGGCGTCGCCTGGGCGCGCTTTTCCACCTGCAAACGCTCGTTGTCCATTTCGATTTTGCGGGCTTCGGCCGTCGCTTTTTCCAGCTCGACATAGAGACGTCGCGACTCGTACTGGGTGCGCACGAGGTAAAGCGCGCTGGTCAACACGGCGAGAAGCAACACGAGGTTCAGCCTGGCCATGAGATAGCCCCCACGCTTGTCGCTTCGCGTACTGCGCTGCCCCTCGAAGGGGCCGCTGCGCCTGCGGCCCGGCAAAGCCGGTTCCGCGGCCCCGGCTGGCATGAAATGCCTGTCGCCCTTTGTAGGCCCCTCACGTTTGTCGCTTCGCGTACTACGGGGTTCATGCCGCCACCCCCGTGCGTTCGGCGACGCGCATCACGGCGCTGCGCGAGCGCGGATTGCCTTCGACCTCTTCTGCGCTGGGCTTGGTGCGGCCAAGCGCCTTGAGCTGCATGGCCTTGGGTTCGGCGAAAGGCGCGCGACGGTCGAAAACCTCGCGCGAATGTGCGGCGATGAACTGCTTGACGATGCGGTCTTCGAGCGAATGAAAACTGATCACCACCAGACGGCCTCCCGGTTGGAGAACTTTCAGCGACGCAGCTAGCGCCTGTTGCAGCTCTTCA
Organism: Polaromonas sp. P1_E1_2; assembly: GCF_056406035.1. Lineage (NCBI taxonomy): Bacteria > Pseudomonadati > Pseudomonadota > Betaproteobacteria > Burkholderiales > Comamonadaceae > Polaromonas > Polaromonas sp. P1_E1_2. Next base: position 3,012 of record NZ_JBFUAZ010000431.1, read on the forward strand.
AGCTCGGCGTTGATGAAAATCCGAAGAGCCTGAAATGTGCGCGTTGCAGGGTCCTTGCCCGGCTCGCGGGTTTTGACCGCGCCAGCCACGACTTCGGCCAGCTCAGCGGTGGTTCGAAGAGGGCCCCGTTCCTGTCGGCGACGATCAATCGCCTTTGCAATCTGTTGAGCAAACCGTTCTTCGCCATATTCACGAATCACCTCCGCCATGGTTTCTATGGATGCATCCACCAGCCACTCGGCCACGCTCTGGCCACGCGTGGTGTCCATGCGCATGTCCAAAGGCCCCTCTTGCCGAAAAGAAAAACCGCGCACCGGGTTGTCGATCTGGGGTGAACTCACACCCAGATCCATCAGCACGCCGGCCGCACTGGCGACGGGCAACTGACCCAAATGCATGAAGCCCTCGTGACGGATGGAAAATCGCGAGTCGGTGATGGTGTGCGCGTCGGCAATGGCGTCGAGATCCTTGTCGAAGGCGGTAAGCCGTCCTTGGGGTGAGAGCTGCGACAGCAACAACCGCGAATGCCCGCCGCGCCCGAAGGTCGCGTCGACGTAGTGGCCGTCCGGGTTGACAAGAAGCGCCGCTATGGCTTCGTTCAACAAGACGGTGCGGTGTGTCCATGTGCCGTTCACCGTCTTCTTTCAGAACGAGAAGTCTTTGAAGACATCGGGCATCTCGCCCTTCATTTGCTCGGCCTCCTGGGCTGCGTAGGTGGCGGCGTCCCAAAGCTCAAAATAACCACCCATGCCCAGCAGCACCGTGTCT
>NZ_JBFUAZ010000432.1:0-3775 GCF_056406035.1 Polaromonas sp. P1_E1_2
TGGTAGGCCTGCAGTACCTGCGCCGCCTGACCCGGCGGCCCATTGAGCACCGGCAGGTCTTCCGCCTCGACGTCGCCCTGGTTGGCCTCAAACACCTCACCGAAGCTGTTGACGAGCCGGGCGTCGCCCTCGGCCCCCCAGAACGCCACCGGTTTGTGTTCCTGCAGCACCACCTTCAACCGGTTCGGAAATTCGCGCTGCACCAGCGCCCTGCGCACCCAGGGAACGGACTCGAACACCGCGCGCGTGGCACCCAGGTTCACCGTGAAAAAATTGCCGGACAACCTGGGCGCCACATTGGCCCGCAGCGTGACGGCGTTGTTGTGCGCAAGGTCGCCCTCCACACGGATTGCGTTCAGGCTGAACAGGGACTGGCGCATGAGCCACGCCACAGCCAGTGACGCAACCATGGCGGCAAACGCCAGGCCCAGAACCACCGAGAAGGTATTCATGAGCTTGACGTCCAGCGGCAAGGAAGGCGGCAGTGGCAGGGTTCTGCTCAAGTGGCGGATCCTCCGTGTTTTTGGTGGTCGAGCGAAGCAGTCTTCAGCACTTCGATGCAAAGGTCTTCATACGAGATTCCGGCTGCTCGGGCGGACATGGGCACCAGCGAATGCCCGGTCATGCCCGGCGACGTGTTGATCTCCAGCAGGTAGGGCTTGCGCGTGGCCCTGTCTATCATCACGTCGGCGCGGGCCCAGCCACGGCAATTGAGAATGCGAAAGGTGTCCAGCACAAGCTGCTGGATGACAGCCTCTTCGCCCTCGGGCAGCCCGCAGGGAACCAGGTACTGGGTGCTGTCGGTGAAGTATTTGTTCTGGTAGTCGTAGTTGCCGTCGGGCGCCACGATGCGGATGACCGGCAGTGCGCGTGCCCCCGCACCGGTACCCAGCACCGGGCAGGTCACCTCGTCACCGCTGATGAATTGCTCGCACAGGACATCGGCATCGAGTTTTTCGGCCTGTGCCACAGCGCTGGCCATGGCGGAGCGTTCCGTCACCTTGGTCAGCCCGATCGACGAACCTTCGCGTGCCGGCTTGACGATCAACGGCAGGCCGAGCGCATCCGGCAAGGCAGCGATGTCTGCAGCGCCGTAAGTGCCACGGCGCAGCAGACGGTATTGAGGGGTTGGCAATCCTTCGGAGATCATCACGCGCTTGGTCATGACCTTGTCGATGGCCATGCTGGAAGCCATGACGCCGGAGCCGGTGTAGGGAATGCCCAGCAATTCGAGCGCACCTTGCACCGTGCCATCTTCCCCAAAGCGTCCATGCAATGCGATGAAGCAACGCTCGAACCCGTCCTTCTTCAGCTCGCTCAGGTCACGCTCGGCAGGATCAAAGGCGAGGGCATCCACGCCGCGCGAGCGAAGCGCTTTCAGTACCCCGTTACCTGACATCAGCGAAACCTCGCGCTCGGCCGACAGCCCGCCCATCAGGACGGCGACTTTTCCAAAATTCAACGCGCCTGCTTTCATGCCCGGACCTCCCTGGTACCGCCATGCCCTGCCGGCTCCAGCATTTCTGCAACCCTTGCGGGCACCATGCCGATGGATCCGGCCCCCATGCACATCACGACGTCGCCATCCAGCGTGTTGTCGAGAATGGCCTGCGGCATGGCATCGATCTCGTCCACAAAGACAGGTTCTACCTTGCCGGCCACGCGCAAAGCCCGCGCCAGCGAGCGTCCGTCTGCGGCCACGATGGGCGCTTCACCGGCGGCATACACCTCGGACAGCAGCACCGCATCGGCGTTGCCGATGACCTTGACGAAATCTTCAAAACAGTCACGCGTGCGGGTGTAGCGGTGCGGCTGGAAAGCCAGCACCAGCCGCCGGCCGGGGAAGGCGCCGCGCGCGGCAGCCAGCGTCGCGGCCATTTCCACCGGGTGATGGCCATAGTCTTCGATCACGGTGAAATGTCCGCCGCCCTTGGCCGGCATGTCCCCGTAACTCTGGAAGCGCCGCCCGACGCCCCGGAATTCAGCCAGCGCTTTCTGTACTGCCGCGTCGGGCACGTTGAGCTCAACGGCAATGGCAATAGCCGACAGGGCATTGAGCACGTTGTGCTCGCCGGCCAGGTTGAGCACCACGTCCATGTCGGGCAAGGTCACGCCATTGCGGCGCTGTGCCGTGAAATGCATTTGTGCGCCCACCGGCCGCACATTGACGGCGCGCACCTGCGCATCTTCGCCGAAACCATAGCTGGTAATGGGGCAGGAAACCTGCGGCAGGATGTCGCGCACAGCCGGGTCGTCGGTGCACAAGATCGCCGTCCCGTAAAAAGGCATGCGGTGCAGGAAGTCGACAAAAGCTTTCTTGAGGTTGCCGAAATCGTGACCGTAAGTCTCCATGTGGTCAGCGTCGATGTTGGTGACGACAGCCATTACGGGCAGCAGGTTCAGGAACGAAGCATCCGATTCGTCAGCTTCGACCACGATGTAGTCGCCCGAGCCGAGCTTGGCGTTGGCACCGGCGCTGTTGAGGCGCCCGCCGATCACAAAGGTCGGGTCCAGGCCGCCCTCGGCCAGCACGCTGGCGACCAGGCTGGTGGTGGTGGTTTTGCCGTGCGTCCCGGCAATCGCGATGCCCTGCTTCAGGCGCATCAGTTCAGCCAGCATCAGCGCGCGCGGCACCACGGGAATACGTTTTTCACGCGCCGCCAGCACCTCGGGGTTGTCGGCCTGTACGGCGGTGGATGTCACCACGGCGTCAACCATCTCAAGGTTGCCGGCGGTGTGGCCGACGAAGGTCTTGATGCCGAGCTTGCCCAGGCGTCGCAGCGTTGGGCTGTCTGACAGGTCAGACCCCGAAATGACGTATCCCAGGTTGTGCAGCACCTCTGCAATGCCAGACATGCCGGCGCCGCCCAGACCGATGAAGTGAATGTTTTTGATGGCGTGTTTCATGTCGCCAGCTCCTCACAAGCGGCCACCACACGGGCCGTGGCTTCAGTTTTTTGCATGGTTTTGGCCTGTAAGGCTTTCTGGACAAGCGCAAGCCGCTCTGTTTTTTGTAGCATTTCTGCCAGCATTCCGGCGCTGAGGTCGCGCTGCTGGATCAGCCATCCGCCTCCCTGGTCGACCAGGAACTTCGCGTTGACTGTCTGGTGGTCGTCGACCGCAGCGGGAAAAGGCACGAACACTGCCGCAGCGCCCACCGCAGCGATTTCCGTGACCGTACTGGCGCCAGCGCGGCAAATGATCAGGTCGGCATCGGCGAAGGCCTTCGCGGTGTCTTCAATGAAAGGCGTGAGCTCGGCCGATACGCCAGCCGCCGCATAGTTGGCGCGCAATTCTTCAATCTGCAGCGCGCCGCTTTGGTGGAGGACCTGTGGTCGTTCTGCTTCAGGGATCAGTGCGAGGGCTTTGGGTACCAGCTCGTTCAACCCCCGGGCGCCCAGGCTCCCGCCGATCACCAGCAGTTTCAGGGGACCGCTGCGTCCGGCAAAACGCTCTTGCGGGTCGGGCTGCCGGGTAAATGCTGGCCGCAGTGGGTTGCCCACCCATTCGGCTTTGGGCAACACACCCGGAAATGCGGTGAAGACGCGGTCAGCCACACTCGCCAGCACCTTGTTGACCATACCCGCCACCGAATTCTGCTCGTGCAGAACCAGGGGCTTACCCAACAGCACACTCATCATCCCGGCCGGAAAACTGATGTAGCCGCCCAGGCCGACCACCACATCGGGCTTGACGCGGCGTACCACCTGGATGCTTTGCCAAAACGCCTTGAGCAGGCGCAGGGGCAGGAATGCCAGCGTGACCGGCCCTTTGC
>NZ_JBFUAZ010000433.1:0-3754 GCF_056406035.1 Polaromonas sp. P1_E1_2
GACTCAATCAGTTGGGTGTGTGTGCTCACGATGTTCGGCTTCAGGTTAAGGGGTTGATGGATTTGAGGCGCTGGAAGCAGTGGGGGCGTTTTTCAGCCGCACCCGCACATGCATCGCGCAGGCGGCAAACAGCGTGAGGCACAGCAGCACCTCGATGAAGGCCAGGTAGTTGCCGGGGGCGCGGTCGCTCCAGGCCCGCACCACGCCTTCGGTGAAATACAGCCACACCAGCAGGCTGACCCAGCGGTAGGTGTACATGCGGTTTTTCATGATGCCGGCCAGTGGAATGCACAGCGGCAGCACTTTGAGCGCCAGTAATGAGCCGCCCGGGCGTATGGGCGCCAGCCACATTTCCCAGGCCAGGCCCAGCACGATAAGGCCCAGCAGGCTGGCCAGCGCGAGCCGGCGGGTGATGTCAATTTGCGTTGTTTTGTTCATGGTCATGGGAACCCGCTGGACCGTCAACAGGTTCAAGGTCAGTGGCATGATACCGGGGATGAAATTTCAGCAATATCTCGAGGACCTCTTGAGCGACCTGTCGCGCTTTCCGTGGCGCGGCACAGCGCTCACGCTGCGTGACCGTTTCCGGGAAGACCACATGGGCCTGACCGCCAGCAGCCTGACCTTCACCACCTCGATCGCGCTGGTGCCGTTTTTTACGGTGGCGCTGGCCATCTTTACGGCCTTCCCGATGTTCTCGAAGTTGCAGGGCGCCCTGCAGGCCTGGCTGATTCAGAGCCTGATCCCCGACAACATCGCCCGCCAGGTGCTGGGTTACCTGACGCAATTCAGCCGCCAGGCCAATAAGCTGGGCATCGCGGGCCTGGCCGTGCTTCTGGTCACGGCCATCGCGCTCATCCTGACCATTGACCGAACGCTCAACGGTATCTGGCGCGTCAAAAAGGCGCGGCCACTGACGCAGCGTGTGCTCATTTATTGGGCTGCCATTACCTTGGGGCCGCTGCTGCTGGCGGCCAGCCTGGCGGTCACTTCTTATGTGCTGTCGGCCTCGGGCGGCCTGGTGGGCGCTTTGCCCGTCAGCCTGCGTTTTCTGCTCAGCGTCCTGCAGTTTTTCCTGGTGGCGGGGGGCATGGCGGCGATGTACCGCTATGTGCCCAATACCTACGTGAAGTGGTCGCATGCCTGGGTAGGGGGCCTGTTTGTGGCTGCGGGCATTGAGGTGGCCAAACGCGTGCTGAGCCTGTATCTGGGCGCCGTGCCGACCTATTCGCTGGTGTATGGCGCGTTCGCTACCTTGCCCATCCTCCTTGTATGGATTTATGTGTCCTGGGTCATCGTGCTGATGGGCGCTGTGATTGCCGCGTACCTGCCCAGTCTCCTGGCCGGAGTGGCCCGCCGCGGCAGCGCACATGGCTGGCATTTCCAGCTGGCCATTGAAGTGCTCCAGCAGTYGCACCGGGCACTGGCCACCCCGCGCAAGGGTGTCAGCGCTTCGCAGCTGGCCGAGCTCCTCCAGGTGGACGGGCTGCAGCTGGAGCCGGTACTGGAAACACTGGTTGCGCTGGACTGGGTAGGCCAGCTYAATGAAGCCGAGGGTGAGGTGGAAGCCCGTTACCTGCTGCTGGCCGACCCCGACACCACGCCGCTGGAGCCATTGATACAGCAACTGCTGCTGGACAAGGCCGAAGCGGTTCAGGGCCTGTGGGAAAAGGCCCGGTGGCCGGCCATACGGCTACGCGACGCGCTGTAAACCGCCGACTCCGACCCGCCAACCCCGCACATCAGCAGGTTTCGGAGCTAGTCCATCCGGACTAAAAACCAGTCCCTGTTTGGGGATATTTGTGACTGCCTGCGTGTTGTAACAAAATCAGGCTTTTGATTTTTTCACGCACTGACAATGCCATCAAAAACACCAACCAGGGAAAAATTGGACGGCGCCATTGCCCATGAACGGCAGGCGCACCAGGAAGCCCGACAGATCTACGAAGAGCTGACGGCGAAAATGTGGGCCTACCAGACCGGCCAGGGCCCGGCGCCCACCAATAAAGACTTCGAAATGTGGAGTCAGGCCGTGGAGCAGCGCGTCAAGGTCAAGCAGTTGGGCATCCGGGTAGACGGCGAGTCCGGCCTTTAATTTTTTGCGTCGCGCCTTCGCGGCGGTTCAGGCGCATACCCGCATCGTTTTGCCCTCCTGACGTGGCCTCCTTGCGATTTGGCAAGACTCCGCTTCAGCCCAAATGCGTGCCAGGAGGCAGGTTTGAGCCCGTTTTCAAGCCTGATTGCCTCATCCTGCAAAAGCCGTTCGGGTGACGTAAGCCTTGTAAGAATTTTTATGCTGCACCGCACAAATTTTCGCCCGTTAGGCCTTCAGGCGCGCGGGAGGAATTCTTACAAGACCATCTTTATGCTTACGCCACGATTCTCTTCATCTGTTGCAATCCCCTCAATTGACAACCAAGCTGGAGAGAACCGTGACATCACCATCGAACCTGATCGCCGACCCGGCCCTGACAAACGAGCCCATCAACATCAACGAGGAAGCCTCCCTGAAATACTGGGTCAGCGCACTCGATTGCAGTGAGCTTGAACTGCGCGTTGCCGTGGCGGAAGTAGGCCCTGCCGCCAAAGACGTGAGCAATGAACTCGGGCGGTCTTTATGAGTGCCGCCGTTCCCGATGCGCCCGGGCCGCTCGCGGTGCGGGTGAAGGAGCCGTCAGCGGGTCTTTTTTACTGGGTGGTCACGCAGCTGTCAGCCGAAGAGCACATGGCGGACCTGCGCATTGAAGGTTCCGACCACCCGTACMCCACGCATGAAGCGGCGTTGCAGGCCGGCGCTGCTTGCCTCAAGGCGTTAAAAACCGGTCCCTTGCAGTCACTGGACTCCTGATAAACCCCGATAAGGTCTGTTAGAGCCCGTTGTGGGGGCCAAGGCCACGCAGGGAAACGGGCTCAGGTGCCTTTGATGCGCCGCAAGGCCTGGAGCCACATGTCGCGGTACATGACCCAGTCTCCCATGAAGCTGTAGAGTGGCCGCTTGAACGAGGCGGGCCGGTTCTTCTCGAATCCGAAATGCCCGATCCATGCAAAGCCGTAGCCGCACAGCAGGCCGGCCAGCAGCCACCACGGATTGCGGGTCATCAGCAGCGCTGCCAGGCAGAGCAGCGTGAGGCTTGAGCCTGYAAAGTGCAGGCGGCGGCAGGTCGCGTTGCGGTGCTCGCCCAGGTAGAAGGGGTAAAAATCCGCGAAAGACGCAAAGCTGCGGGGATCAACGGGTGTCGTGACGCCGGTTTCGGCCGCATCGGGGCTGATGGCATTCATGGGTTTGTCTCCTGCGCCGGATATCCGGTGGTGCTCCTTATTTTGCGGCGCTGGCCATAATAGTCAATCCATGGCCACCCGGCCCCTGCATCCTTTATGCACTCTTGCGTCTGCATGCCATCTGCTTTGCTTCCAGAGATTCCCCACAGCGAACCACCGGTAATGGCCGCTCCCACGCGCTGGGTGATTTGCCTCTGCGCGGACTGGTGCGGCCTTTGCCGCGACTACGGCGCCGTCTTCTCGGAAATGGCCTTGCGCTATCCGGAAAGCCGGTTTGTCTGGCTGGACATTGAAGATGAAGCCGCGTTGGTCGGCGACCTGGAAGTGGAGACCTTTCCCACGCTGCTGATTGCTGATGCGGGCGGCACGCGCTTTCTGGGTCCCCTGACGCCGCATGCGCAAACCCTTTCCCGCCTGCTGGAGTCGCTGGAGCAGACCGACGTCAGGCCCGTGCCCCATTTGCCATCCACACAGG
>NZ_JBFUAZ010000434.1:0-3750 GCF_056406035.1 Polaromonas sp. P1_E1_2
CCCCTACCCCACCCACGCCGACCGTGCAGAAAAAAGCGGTTGCCAAGGCACCCGACAAACCCGCGCCCCAGCCGCTGGCCATCCCGGATCCGACACCTTCGCCCAATGCCCCGACAGGCGTTGTCACGCCGCCGCTGCCGCCAGCGCCTGTAGCCGTGGCTCCAGCCGCACCGCCTGCGCCACCGGTGGTACAGCTGCCGTCCAGCGATGCCGACTACCTGCAAAACCCGAAACCTCGCTACCCGACCCGAAGCATTCACCTGGAAGAGCAGGGCAAGGTGGTCTACAAGGTATGGATTGGCGTCGACGGAAAAGCCCAGCGCGCGGAACTCGTCACCTCGAGCGGTTTTTCCCGCCTCGACAAAGCCGCCTACGACGCAGTCATGAGTTGGCGCTACGTGCCCGGCAAACGAAACGGCGTTCCGGAAACCATGCCCTTCAATGTTCCCATCAACTGGACGTTGAAAGACTGAGCGAAATCTTTTTGAACCTGGAGTATTGATTCATGAATTCCCAATTCGGCCTTGCCAACGTCTGGAGCCAGGGCGATATCGTTACCAAATCGGTGGCCGTGCTGCTACTGGTCATGTCGCTCGCGTCATGGATGGTCATCATCATCAAGACGCTGGACCTCATCAAGTACAAAAAGATCGCGCGCGCCTCTGAAGACTTCTGGCACAGCGAAGACTTTGCCGCAGGCCTCACCAAGCTGGGCTCGGACCCCGCCAACCCGTTCCGCCAGCTGGCCCTGGAAGGCCGCGAAGCCACGCTGCACCACCGCAACACCAAGGCACACCTGCACGATGCCCTGGACGTGAGCGACTGGGTCACGCGCACGCTGCGCAATGCCATCGACGAATTCACCGGCAAGCTGCAGTCGGGCCTGGCCATCCTGGCCTCGGTCGGCTCCACCGCCCCCTTCGTCGGCCTCTTCGGCACCGTGTGGGGCATCTACCATGCGCTGCTGTCCATCGGCGCGGCCGGCCAGGCGACCATCGACAAAGTGGCTGGCCCGATCGGCGAATCGCTGATCATGACGGCGCTGGGTCTCGCGGTTGCCATCCCGGCGGTGCTGGGCTACAACGCGCTGGTGCGCGGCAACAAGGGCGTGCTGCAAAAACTCAGCCGCTTCGCGCATGACCTGCACGCCTACTTCGTCACCGGCGCCCGCGTGAGCGCCGGCGGCCAGCAGGCCAATGTTGTGCCAATGAAAAAAGCCTGAGAGCCAACCCTTTATCCTGCTCTGCCGCCCCACAGCCGCGGAGCTCCCTCATTCAGTGACCGAGAAGCACCATGGCCTTTGGAACCCAAGACGACAGCGATGAGGTGATGAACGAGATCAACATGACGCCCATGGTGGACATCATGCTGGTGCTGCTCATCATCTTCATCATCACGGTCCCCGTGATGAAGCATTCCGTCAACATCGACCTGCCGCGCGCCTCCAACGAAGCGCAAAACATCAAGCCGGAAACGGTTCGCCTGAGCGTGGATGCGGAAGGCAGCTATTTCCTGAACGAGACCAAAATTTCAGACGAAGAACTGGTCACGCAGCTCAAGGCGTCGGCGGCACAAAACCCGCAGCCAGACCTGCATATCCGCGGCGACAAATCAGTGCGCTACGAGCGCGTAGCCCAAGCCATGGCAGCAGCCCAACAGGCCGGGCTGCGCAAGATCGGTTTCATCACTGAACCCAAGAACTAACCAGGGCCTGCAGGACTGATCAGGGTCCTGGACGCATGCCTGCTGGACAGGCACTCCAGGTTTTTCACACAGAAAGAAACAAAACCGCAGCCTGGATTCGCTTGACTTTCAAATGAGAATGGTTATCATTAACTTAACGAAACCCAAACAGGTTTAACCATCATGTCCATCGCAATGCCCGCCTCTCATACCCTGAGCCTTCCTGCCCGCGCCCCTGCGCACACAGAGACCGCTTCTGGCAGCCATTCGTCGGGCGCTTCCGCCGCTTGCGTCAACAGCACCGAAATCCTGCGCGGGCAAAAGGCCGTGGAAATCAACCACAACGGCTCGACTTACCGCCTTCAGGCCACTCGCCTGGGCAAACTGATTTTGACCAAGTAAGCCGCCTTCACGGTTTCATCACCCTCTTCATCAGCACAGTTTCATCGTGGGGCGATCCGGGGCTACCAAGCCTCCAAGGTCGTTTTTAGCCAGCCACAGACCCCTTCGGGGTTGTTTAGCCAGGCTTTTTTTCTTGATGTTGTTCTGCTCTCGCCAACAAAAAAGCCGACCCTCTGGTCGGCTTTTTTGTTCCCGCTGCGAAGCGGTTTACAGGCCGATGGCGGCAATACCAGCGCGCGCAATTTGCGCATCTTCGCTGGATTTCACGCCGCTCACACCCACAGCGCCAATGCACTGCCCTTCTTTCACGATGGGTACGCCGCCTTCGAGCATGCCGTGAATGTAGGGCGCCGACAGAAAGGACGTACGGCCGCCGTTGATGACGTCCTCGTAAACCTTGCTCTCACGGCGGCCCATGGCGGCCGTATTGGCCTTGGAAGGTGCAATGTGCGAGGAAATGGGCGGTGCACCGTCCAGGCGCTGCAGGTGCAGCAGGTGTCCGCCGTCGTCGACGATGGCGATGGTGACGGCCCAGTTGTTCTTGAGGGCTTCGGCCTCGGCGGCGGCGGCGATGGTTTTGACGTCGGCGAGTTCAAGCACTGCTTTTGATTTCATGGTCTTCAGGATTTCCGGAGTTTGTTGGCAAAGATACCGAGCATACGCAAATTTGGGGCCGCCCTTCGTCCGCATTGCCGCCAAATTAGCTTATAGAACCCTTACAAAAAGTAGGGAGTGAGGGCTGGAAAAACAGCAATGCACCCTAAAATAATCTTGCCGGCATTTGCTGGCGCCTCGGAGACGACTTTCATGACTGACAATGTTCAAACCCTCGACTACGGCGTTGCTTCCAGCGTCGAGCAACGCAACAAGGTCTTGCGCAACACCTATTGGCTGCTGGCCCTGAGCCTGCTGCCCACCGTGCTGGGCGCCTGGCTGGGTGTGGCGACGGGCATTACCCGCTCCCTGACGGGCGGATTGGGCCTGATCGTGTTCCTCGGCGGTGCCTTCGGCTTTATTTTCGCCATTGAAAAGACCAAGAACTCGGCCGCGGGCGTGCCTGTGCTGCTCGGTTTTACCTTTTTCATGGGCCTGATGCTCTCGCGCATGATCGCCATGGTGCTGGGTTTCAGCAACGGCGCATCACTGGTCATGACGGCTTTTGCCGGTACGGCCGGCGTGATGTTCGTGATGGCCAGCCTGGCCACCGTCATCAAGCGGGACCTGAGCGGCATGAGCAAGTGGCTGTTTGCCGGTGCGCTGGTCATCCTGGTGGCCGCCGTCATCAATGTGTTTGTCGGCTCGACCATGCTGATGGCCGTCATTAGCACGCTGGCGATCGCGGTTTTCAGCGCCTACCTGCTGTATGACCTGAAGCAGGTGATCGACGGCGGCGAAACCAACTACATCAGCGCCACCCTGGCCATTTACCTGGACCTGTTCAACATCTTCCAGAGCCTGCTGGCTCTGCTGGGCATCTTCGGCGGCGACCGGGACTGATCCGCTTCGCTACAGAACAAAAAAGGGCCTCAGGGCCCTTTTTTCATGCGCACCTCGTGTCATTCTCCGCAGGGTGAGCCTGGGGCTTCTCCAATTCAAGCCGGGGCCGCGAATCTGGCTCTGCCAGTCCGCAGGCGCAGCGCCCCCCTCGGGGGCAGGGAGCTACAC
>NZ_JBFUAZ010000435.1:0-3741 GCF_056406035.1 Polaromonas sp. P1_E1_2
CATTCAGACTGCTGCAGCGTGAAAAGACCGTCGGCGCTGGTCTCGCCCATGACGATGCCCAGCTTGTGCTCCAGGTGCTTGAGCGCCTTGGCGCCGTCGCGCAGCTGGCAAGGCAGGTTGGTGCAGACGTTGAGTTTGTACTTGCCAACGGGGCGCTGGTTGTACATGTTGTAGAAGGTGGTGACTTCGTGCACGGCAATCGGCGCCATGCCGAGGTATTCGGCCACGACCTTCTCGCTTTCGGCGCTGACGTAGCCGTGCTCTTCCTGCAGGATGGTCAGGCAAGCCATGACGGCCGACTGTTTCTGGTCCGCGGGGTATTTGGCGACTTCGCGGTCGAAGCGCGCTCTGGTTTGTTCAGAAATCATATGATCTTCGATCCGCAACTAGCGTTTGCCTATGCCCATTTGTTCTAGCGTTTGTGCCGCGGCCCTGCGCCCAGATGCCTCGCCAATCGCACGACCCTGAAGCAAGATACCTTGCATCTGTTGCGGTTGACGAGCGAGCATTTTCTGGGCTAACGGAGTGGCATAAAAAGCGGATAACGCCTCCATTTCTTCTATGGAGTAGTCTTTTGCCAAAATACCCGTTACCACATCGGTATAGAGCTGTTTTGTTTCGGTGGACTTGAATTCACGAAGAAAATTCGCCGAGAATTTCGAGATAAATTCTTTTTTTAGCGGTTCGGGCGCATTGGTTGATTTCAGCATTTGGGTCAACATGGGCTCAAACAATGGGATCATCTGGTCGGCCATGGTGTCATACATCTTGTCGAATCCGGTCTGGGCCATCAGGCGAACGGCAAGCACGCGACGCTTCTCCATCTCCGCCGCGGAAACTGTTTGCGCGTGTGCCGCCTGCAGTCCGAGCAGAAAAAAACAGAGCAGCAGCGAACGGGATAACCGATTCATCGGTCAATCTCTCCAAACACAATATCCATGGTGCCGATCACAGCAACGGCATCGGCGATCATGTGGCCGCGCGACATTTCGTCCATAGCCGCGAGATGCGGAAAACCCGGCGGGCGGATCTTCAAGCGATAGGGCTTGTTGGCACCGTCGCTGACGATGTAGATGCCGAACTCGCCCTTGGGGTGCTCGACCGCCGCATAGGCTTCACCTTCGGGCACGTGAAAACCTTCGGTGAAGAGCTTGAAGTGGTGAATCAGCTCTTCCATGTTGGACTTCATGGATTCGCGGTCGGGTGCGGCAACCTTGTGGTTGCTGGTGATCACGGGGCCGGGGTTGACGCGCAACCAGTCAATGCACTGCTTGATGATGCGGTTGGACTGGCGCATCTCTTCGATGCGGACCAGGTAACGGTCATAGCAGTCGCCGGTTTTGCCGACCGGGATGTCGAAGTCCATCTTGTCATAGACGTCGTAGGGCTGTTGCTTGCGCAGGTCCCAGGCGAAACCCGAACCGCGGAGCATGGGGCCGGTAAAGCCGAGGTTGAGGGCTCGCTCAGGCGACACAACGCCGACACCCACGGTGCGCTGCTTCCAGATGCGGTTGTCGGTCAGCAGGGTTTCGTACTCATCGACATAAGCCGGGAATTTGTTGCTGAAGTCCTCGATGAAGTCGAGCAACGAACCCTGGCGGTTCTCATTGAGCGCTGCGATGGCCTTGGCGTTCTTGACCTTGCTGACGCGGTACTGCGGCATGCTGTCGGGCAGGTCGCGGTAGACGCCGCCCGGGCGGAAGTAGGCCGCATGCATGCGCGCGCCGGACACGGCTTCGTACATGTCGAACAACGCCTCGCGCTCGCGGAAGCAGTAAATCAGGATGTTCATCGCGCCGCAGTCGAAACCGTGCGCACCCAGCCATAGCAGGTGGTTGAGCAGGCGCGTGATTTCGGCGTACATCACGCGGATGTACTGCGCGCGCACCGGCACGTCGACGCCGAGCAGCTTCTCGATGGCCAGACAGTAGGCGTGCTCGTTGGACATCATCGAGACGTAGTCCAGCCTGTCCATGTAGGGCAGCGACTGGATGTAAGTCTTGCTTTCGGCGAGCTTTTCAGTGGCACGGTGTAGCAGGCCAATGTGTGGGTCGGCGCGCTGGATCACTTCGCCGTCGAGCTCGAGTACCAAGCGCAACACACCGTGCGCTGCGGGATGCTGTGGCCCAAAGTTGAGCGTGTAATTTTTGATTTCAGCCATGGGGTATCTTCTGTCGACGCTGCTTACTGCAGGCCGCCGTAGTTGTCTTCACGGATCACACGCGGAGTGATCTCACGCGGCTCAATGGTGACCGGCTGGTAAATCACGCGCTTTTGCTCAGGGTCGTAGCGCATCTCCACATGGCCCGAGGTCGGGAAATCCTTACGAAAAGGATGGCCGATGAAACCGTAATCGGTCAGGATTCGACGCAGGTCATTGTGGCCTTCAAAGATGATGCCGTAGAGATCGAAGGCTTCGCGCTCGAACCAGTTGGCCGAGTTCCAGATGCCATTGAGCGAATCCACCACGGGGAAATCGTCGTCGGGGCAGAACACCTTGAGGCGAACGCGCTGGTTGAGGCTGACGGACAGCAGATGCGACGCCACGCAGTAGCGCAGGCCGTCGTACTGACCGTCCTTGTATTCGGAATAGTCGACACCACACAGATCGATGAGCTGCTCGAAGCGGCAACCTGGCGCATCGCGCAGCAGGGTTGCGGCCGCGAGGTAATCGGCGGCGGCGACCGTGAGGGTGATTTCACCCAGAGCGGTCTTCAGGCTTTTGACCTTGTCGCCGAGCACCGCATGAATCGTTTCGGCGAGTTGTTCCATGGACACAGGAGAAGAGGACATGCTTTATGCCCTCGCAATCGTGTTGGTGCGACGAATTTTCTGCTGTAGCTGGATGATGCCGTACATCAGCGCTTCGGCCGTGGGCGGGCAGCCGGGCACGTAGACGTCCACCGGCACGATGCGGTCGCAGCCGCGAACCACGGAATAGCTGTAGTGGTAATAGCCGCCGCCGTTGGCGCACGAGCCCATGGACAACACCCAGCGCGGCTCCGACATCTGGTCGTACACCTTGCGCAAGGCCGGGCCCATCTTGTTGCACAGCGTGCCGGCCACAATCATCAGGTCGGACTGGCGCGGGCTGGGRCGGAACAACATGCCGAAGCGATCCAGGTCGTAACGCGCCGCGCCCGCATGCATCATTTCGACGGCGCAGCAGGCCAGGCCGAACGTCATGGGCCAAAGCGAACCCGTCTTGGCCCAATTCACCACCGAGTCGTAACTCGTGGTCATGAAGCCTTCGTTGAAAACACCTTCAAGTGACATACCCGTACCTTTGTGGCGTGACCCGCCTAGAGAACCCTCGGGATTCTTAGCTTCTTATTCCCAGTCCAGCGCACCCTTTTTCCACTCGTAAACAAAGCCCACGACCAGAATGCCCAGGAAAATCATGACGGACCAGAAACCGACAGGGCCGATTTCCCTGAGCGCCACGGCCCAGGGAAAAAGAAACGCGATTTCGAGGTCAAAAAGGATGAAGAGGATGGCGACCAGGTAGTAGCGCACATCGAATTTCATGCGGGCATCTTCGAAAGCCTCGAAGCCGCATTCGTAAGGGGAATTTTTTTCGCTGTCGGGACGCACGGGGCCCAACAAACGCCCCAGGACCTGAGGCACCACACCGACACCCACACCAACCAGAATAAACAAAAGAACAGGAAGGTATTGATCGAGGTTCATCGTGGATTCAACTTCTGAAAAGCCACTTGCGCGGTTTGCTTCAGCTTGCCG
>NZ_JBFUAZ010000436.1:0-3740 GCF_056406035.1 Polaromonas sp. P1_E1_2
GCGCCACTGGACACCTGTCCATCTTGATTTTGTGGTGGAAGACATTGACGCAGCGGTTGAGCGGTTGCAGCGCCACGGCGCCGTTCTGGAAATGCCCGTGGCCGAACGGGTCTGGGGGCGCATTGCCGGGCTGGCCGACCCTTTTGGCCATGGCATTGATCTGCTGGAGTTCAAGGGCCGTGGCTACGACGAGATTTTGCAGCCCCACTGATCACAGGCCCGGGCAGGCAGCTGTATTTCCGGACAATCATTTGCTACAAAATAGATAGCTGCTTGCGCTCATCAATACTGGTCTGCGAGCCTTTTTTCTTGAATTTTTCGGTAGCTCTTCCCTGGCGCAAGCAGCGTCAAGGCGCCAGAAAAAAGAAAGGAGCCCGGCAAACGCGAGGCCCCTTTCTGCGGATGAAAATACCGCTTATTTGGCAGGCAGATATCTGGAAGGGTCAACAGGCTTGCCCTGACGGCGAATCTCGAAATGCAGCTTCACGCGGTCCGCGTCGCTGTTGCCCATCTCGGCAATCTTCTGGCCCTTTCGCACGCTCTGGTCTTCCTTGACCAGCAAAGTCTGGTTGTGCGCATAGGCCGTCAGGAAGGTGTTGTTGTGCTTGAGGATGATCAGGTTGCCATAGCCGCGCAGGCCGGCGCCGGCGTACACCACGCGGCCGTCGGCCGAAGCAATGACGGGGTCCCCCGCCTTGCCTGAAATATCCAGGCCCTTGTTTTTGGCTTCATCGAAACCCGCCAGCATCGTGCCCTGCGCGGGCCAGATCCAGGCGATGTCTTCATCGCCCGTTGCTGCGGGTGCCGGGCTGGTGCCGGCCGGTGCTGACGCGGGACGCGCCGCRCTGGCAGCCTGCGTCGGCGTGGTGGATGCTGTCGACGTGGTGGCCGAGCCGGATGTCACGGGGCGGGTCACCACCAGCGGGTTTTCACTGGTCGGYGGCACCACACGCAGCACCTGCCCTACTTCGATGATGTTGGGGTTTTCAAGGTTGTTCCAGCGCACGATGTCGCGCCAGTTCTGGCCATTTTCCAGGCCGATGCGAATCATGGTGTCACCGGGTTTGACGGTGTAGTAACCGGGTTTTCCGGCGTTTTCAAAACCGGGCAACTGTTTGACATTGCCTGCGTCCACCGCGCCTGGGGTGGGACGCGACAGTCCGGTGCCGCGGTCTTCAACCGGAGCATGGGTGGAAGAACGCGTGCCGCAACCTGCGGCAAGCAGCAACGCTGCCGCCAGGGCGCATGGCAGGGCCAGCCTGCCGAGCGTTGAGCGGGCGCCATGACTTGCGCCTGCGGCATCCACAGACACTGCCCGGTTCGGCCGTACGGTTTGATTCATTGGTTCTTTCGTCGTCAATCTGACGGGTATGGCGTATTGGTTAACTGGATGATCGGATGGTTCAATGCCGTCACTGCTATATCGATAACCGGCCTGAGTCCTGCAGGTGGCCGGATCGTCAGCTTGTCCCCGATTTTAAAGGCACAAAATGAACGGCCTCCAGCAGGGTCTGCCTGACGCCCTGGGGGGTTTTGTCGACCACCACCAGCGCCTGGGCGCCGCCGGCGGTTTGCATGGGCGCCACCAGCCTGCCGCCCACAGCCAGCTGATCAATCCAGGCAGGCGGAATGGCTTCCCCGCCGGCAGCCGCAATGATGGCCGCATATGGCGCGCCCTTGGCGTAGCCCATCATGCCATCACCAAACAGCAGGTGCACATTGGGGAGGCGCAAAGTCCGCAAATTCTCCCTGGCTTTGTCGTGCAGGCCGCGCAGCCTTTCGATGCTGTAGACCTCCGTCGCCAGATGGCTGAGCACAGCGGCCTGGTAGCCGCAGCCAGTGCCGATTTCAAGCACCCGCCCCAGCTTGCCGGCCGCGCCGTGGCGCAGCAGCTCCAGCATGCGGGCCACCACATTGGGTTTGGAAATGGTTTGCCCCAGGCCAATCGGCAGGCTGGTGTCTTCATAGGCCTGGTTGACCAGCGCGGTGTCGACAAAACGATGGCGTTCGACAGCCCCCATGGCGGCGAGTACCAACGCATCGGCAACACCCTGCGCAGCAAGCTTGCTCACCATGCGCGCGCGCACGGTCTGCGAATCGAGCCCGACACCGCCCGGCAACGCGGAGGCTGCGGTCGGTGCCGGTTTCTTCAAGCTATTTTGGCCTGTAGCGCGCTCTGGTCTTGCGCTACCAGCTATTGATTTTGTAGCAGATGGGACACCCGCGTCGGGCTTCAGGCGAACCGGAAATGCCGGGCGGCCTGCTGCAGCCGGCGCTTTGGCAGCGGGATTGAATGGCGGTTTGAGGCTGGATTTCATGACGATTTTTTGTGCAACTCGGCCAGCCGGGCAGCGGTTTGAGCCCAATAAGGCAGACGCTCATGATCGGTCAAATCCACCTGCAGCGGGGTGATGGACACAAACTTCTGGCTGGTGGCATAAAAATCGGTTCCTTCACCAGCCTCTTTCGCAGGCCCTGCACCGCCAATCCAGTACATGGTTTCGCCGCGCGGGCTGGTCTGCACGATGACGCGTTCGGCCGCATGGCGCCGCCCCAGCCGGGCCACCTTCACGCCCTGGATCTCGTTGTCGGGCAGGTTGGGAATGTTCACATTGAGCAGCCAGGGCGGCACCGTCGGCTCAGCGCCTTCCGCCACGGCCTCCAGGGTGGGCATCAGTTGCTGCACCAGCTCGGCCGCACGCCGGGCTGCCACATCAATGTGCGCCCAACCCTTTTCAGTCTGGGAAAACGCGATGGAAGGAATGCCGAACAGGTAGCCTTCCATGGCAGCGCCCACGGTTCCGGAGTAAATCGTGTCGTCGCCCATGTTGGCGCCGTTATTGATACCTGAAACCACCAGGTCGGGCCGGTAGCCCAGCAAACCCGTCAGCGCGATGTGGACGCAGTCTGCCGGTGTGCCGTTGATGTAGCGAAAGCCATTGGCCGCGGTCTGCACGTACATCGGCGAGTGCAGGGTCAGCGCGTTTGATTTGGCGCTGTTGTTGTGCTCGGGGGCCACCACCTCGACATCGGCAACGGTTTTAAGCGCTTCATAGAGGGCAATGATGCCGGAGGCCTGGTAACCGTCGTCGTTGCAAATGAGGATTTTCATAAACTGATTTTACGGTCACGGCTGCGACAGCCTGAGCCCTGCCGGACATCGCAAAACCTGCCGCTTTGCCTATGATGCAGGCAAGGCGCCGCCTCCTTCCGCCGGCCGCCCCCTTTTTCTTCTGCACCTGTCGCAGCATTCCTTCTATCGGAGACATTCCATGCAAGCCTGGCTTTGTGAAAACCCCACCGGCGTAGACGCCCTGACCTGGAAAGAATTGCCCACACCRCAACCCAAGGCAGGCGAAGTGCTGATTGAGATCAAGGCCGCCAGCCTGAACTTCCCCGACCTGCTGATCGTGCAGAACAAGTACCAGATGAAGCCGCCCCTGCCCTTTGTGCCCGGCTCCGAATACGCCGGTGTCATCCAGGCGGCAGGCGAAGGCGTCACGCACCTCCAGGTGGGGCAAAACGTGGCCTGCCTCTCCGGCACCGGCGGATTCGGCACGCATACGCTTGCACCGGCAGCCCTTTGCATGCCCTTGCCAAAAGGGTTCCCCTTTGTGGATGCGGCCGCTTTCATCATGATTTACGCAACCTCGTGGCACGCCCTGATGGACCGCGCGCAACTCAAGGCCGGTGAAACCGTCCTGGTGCTGGGTGCGGCAGGCGGTGTGGGCACCGCCGCC
>NZ_JBFUAZ010000437.1:0-3708 GCF_056406035.1 Polaromonas sp. P1_E1_2
TTTCAGGGCAAAACCCTTGCCTTCCCCCAGGCCGGTATAAGAAAAGCCGCGGGTACCGGCCCACTCGGACACGGCATCGTCGGAGGCGCCGGCGTCGCCCGCATCCCCCTTACCCCCGACAAAGACTTTCTTCAACCGCTCAAACATGGTTTTGGCTTTTCTCTTAAAGTGCAGCAACCTCATGTTAGTCCAAGGAAGCGCCAATGATCAATGTTTACTCCTGGCCCACACCGAACGGCCACAAGGTCCACATCATGCTGGAAGAATGCGGGCTGCAGCTGGACCGGGACTGGCAAGCGATTCCAGTCAATATCGGCACCGGCGACCAGTTCAAGCCCGAATTTCTGGCTATCAGCCCGAATAACAAGATTCCTGCGCTGGTTGACCCGGTCGGCCCCGACGGCAAGCCGATCCCGGTGTTTGAATCCGGCGCCATCCTGCTGTACCTGGCCGCAAAAACCGGCCAGTTTTTGCCAAAAAGCGACCGCCTCAAATTCCAGGTGCTGCAGTGGCTGATGTTCCAGATGGGCGGCGTCGGCCCCATGATCGGGCAAACCCACCATTTCCGGCAGTACGCGCCCGAGAAAATCGACTACGCCATCAACCGCTACACGAATGAAACGAAGCGGCTTTACGGCGTGATGGACAAGCAGCTTTCCACCCACAAGTTCATCGCCTGCGATGAATACACCATCGCCGACATCGCCATCTTCCCCTGGCTGCGCAATTGGCAAAACCACGGCATCGACTGGGCCGACTACCCTCACCTCAAGAAATGGTTTGACCTGATCAGCGACCGCCCCGCCGTGCAGCGTGGCGTCAAGGTACTGGCCGATCTGCGCAGGCCCATCACCGACGACAAGGCGCGGGAAATCCTGTTTGGCAAGACGCAGTACGAAAAACGTTGAGTCCGGCGGCGATCCGATACCAGGAGCGTTGTCCCCCGATTTGGGATCAGATCGCGTAGCGAGAACGCGTCAGCAAGCCCGAGCCGCACCGGAAGAGCCGGAGCGGTAAGTAAGGATAAAAGCGCATCGAGCTGACGCCCAGACAAGAAAATCGGCCGATAGCAAGCGTAGCGAGGACCCGTCAGCAAAGCCAAACCGTACCGCAGCGACCGGAACGTACCTTCGGGTACGTGAGGATCGCGAGGAACGTATTGGCTTTGATCACGGGTCCGCAGTAGCTTGAAGCGGTCGATTGGCCTGCCCGGAGGGGATCGAACCCCCGACCCTCAGCTTAGAAGGCTGATGCTCTATCCAACTGAGCTACGGGCAGTCTGTATGTGTGTCAGCGCGGCGGAGCCGCAAACGTGCGAACTGCAGGATTCAGTTCGTCGCGAATCATACCTTCAAACGCCTGCCGGATACCCCGGGCAACAGGGTCGGACATGTCCGGCACGCAGTGATTCGGACACGGCGGTTTGTTGTGGTTCTCACACACCGCAATGACTCACCTATGGCTGGCTCCCTGTCAGGGGTATATTGTCTACACGAAAGAAACGCAAAGGCACGCACATGACCCGACCAATCCTGCTGCTGGTGGAAGACAACCCTGCCCATGTAGAGCTCACCACGGTGACATTGCAGGAAAACGGTGCGGACCATGAAATCATCGTTGCCCGCGACGGCACGGAAGCCCTGGAATACCTTTTCTGCGAAGGTGCTTACAGCAACCGGCCCAACGACCATCCGCCCGAACTCGTCATGCTGGACCTGAATTTGCCCGGCCTCAGCGGGCTGGAAGTCATGCAGCGCATGCGGGCCGACCCCCGCACCTTCTTTGTACCCGTCATCCTCCTGACGTCCGAATCCAAATACTCCCCGGTGGTGAAAGAGCTCCAGGGCGGRCTTAACAGCTACGTGCGCAAGCCGCTGCACTTTCGGGATTTTCAGGAAAAACTGGAACAGGTGCGCGAATACTGGCGCACATCCAACTTTGGGTCGTTACTCAAGCCCTGAAAACGCCGCCGTTGGCGAGACTGAGGGCTGCCAAGGCCGAACTGGCGAGGCGCCCCAACAGACAGGCGTGAAAAAGCCCACATAAGTGGGCTTTTTGCTGGGAATTTTTGGTCGGAGTACAAGGATTCGAACCTTGGACCCCCTGGTCCCAAACCAGGTGCGCTACCAGACTGCGCCACACTCCGACTAGTCAAATATTATAGCCTGAACCCGCTACACTTTCCCGCACCCCTCCTCATTTTTTCCATTCACTGGATTACCCAATGAAACTTCGCCTCGTTGCCCAGCCTGATCCGCACCGGCCCGAGGGGAAGGCTGGCAGCAGCCTTGCCGCCGCATGATGATGCGGGCCGCCGCCGGGGCCGTGTCCTGGATCGACAAGGGTCTGACACGCATGACAGCAGTATTCGGGCTGCTGGTGCTACCGCTGGCGGCACTGCTGCTGGCCCAATGGCCGCTGCGCGAACTCGTCCAGGCCTACTCACGCCAGGCCAATGATGCGGCGCAAGTGCTATTCGCACTGTACGTGGCTGTAGCCGTGACCGCGGCCTCCAGAAGCCATACCCACCTCGCTTCCCTGCAGCCGCACCCTTCCGGCGCACCCCGCCCGCGCTGGCATTCCTGGGCGCTGCTGGTCTGCATCGCGCCCTGGGCGCTGTTCATGCTCTGGGCCGGCTGGCCACTACTGGTGGCTTCCGTGGCTACTTTCGAACGGTTCGGTGAAACACTCAGCCCGGGTTACTTCGTGATCAAGATCGCGATGGTGTTGATGCTCTTGCTGGTGCTGGCGGAAGGCCTGCTCGAACTCCTGCCGCACGGCCGCGCGCCGGGCTCGCCATGAGTTTCACCGGCCCCCTCGCGGGCTTGTGGATGCTTCTGCTCCTGGGCGTGCTGATTCTCGCCACCGGCCTGCCGGTCTGGGCCTTGCTGATCGGCGTCTCCAGCTTATTCGCCACGTTGGGCCTGGCCGCAGGCGCTTTTGACCTCCAGATCTTGCAGGCCCTGCCCGTGCGAACACTGGGCCTGCTGGAAAACGATTTGCTGCAGGCTATGCCGCTGTATGTCTTCATGGGCGTGTTGCTGCAGCGCCTGACAGTGGCCGACGCCCTGTTCTCCGCCTTGCTGCGGCTGTTCCGGCCCCTGGCCGGCGCGCACGCCCTCTCGGCCCTGGGTGTCGGCGCCCTTATCGCGCCCATGAACGGCTCGGTCGCTTCCAGTTCGGCCCTGCTTTCGCGCCTGATAGCACCGCGCATGGCGCACCTGGACACCGCGCAGGCCATCTCCATCATCAGTGTGGCCGCCACCATAGGCGTGGTAGTGCCGCCTTCTCTGGTCTTGCTGCTGCTGGGCGATGCCATGATGCTGGCGCACCTGGAAGCCAGCCGGCTGCCGGGCTACCTGCAGGCCGGCCAGCGCATCATCAACACCCAGGACGTGATGCATGCCGCGCTGTTGCCCGCCCTGTGCGTACTGGCGCTCTGGGCCCTAGTGGCCTGGCGCCAGGCGCGAAAGCTTCAGGAAAAGCCGCAGCACACCCCGCTCAGCCGTGCGCAGGTGGCAGTCGCCCTGCTCGCGGGCGGCACCATCGTGCTGCTGTTGGCCGGCGTCTTTACCGGCAAGCTCTATGCGGTGGAAGCGGCGGCCACGGGTGCCATGCTGCTGGTCGCAGCCGCCCTCGCGGGCCGCTCGATTTCGGCGGCAGGCTGGCAAGCGGTGCTGGCCGACACGCTCAAGCTCAGCGGTGCCC
>NZ_JBFUAZ010000438.1:0-3705 GCF_056406035.1 Polaromonas sp. P1_E1_2
GTTCTGCATGTTCTCCCGGGGCGTGACGCGGTTGATCTCTTCCACAGTGGTCTGGCCTCCCATGGCCAGGGACACGGCCGAGTCGCGCAGGCTCATGAAGCCTTTGCCGCGTGCGACCTGCTTGATCTGTGAGATCGGCGCCTGCCGCACGAGGAGATCTCGTATGTCATCGTCCATCTCCAGCGTCTCGGCAATCGCAAGGCGCCCCTTGTAGCCGGTGCCGCGGCAATGCGCGCAGCCCACGGCATGCATGAATTTCGCCTGGTCCAGATCCAGGCGTTCCGCGGGGATGCCCTGTTGTGTCAATTGTTCGGGGGTCAGGCCTGCGGGCATCGCGCAATGCACGCACACGGCGCGCAGCAGGCGCTGGGCGACGATGCCGGTCAGGGCCGACACCAGGCTGTAACTGTCGACGTTCATGTTTTTGAAGCGGCCTATGACGTCAAATACATTGTTGGCGTGCACGGTGGTGAACACCTGGTGGCCCGTGAGAGCGGCCTGTACCGCGATCTGCGCCGTCTCGGCATCGCGTATCTCGCCCACCATAATCTTGTCCGGGTCGTGGCGCAGCACGGAGCGCAACCCGCGCGCAAAGGTCAGGCCTTTTTTTTCGTTGACGGGAATCTGCAGCACGCCCTTGAGCTGGTACTCGATCGGGTCTTCAATCGTGATGATCTTGTCCAGGCCGGTGTTGATCTCGGAGATCGCCGCGTACAGCGTGGTTGTCTTGCCGCTGCCTGTGGGGCCGGTCACCAGCAGCAGGCCATACGGCAGGCTGGAGGCCTGGCGGATAAAGTCCTTGGCGCTTTGCGCGAAACTCAGCGTGTCCAGGCTCAGCGTCTGGAACTGCCCGGTCAGGTGCTTGCGGTCCAGTACCCGCAAGACGGCGTCTTCACCAAACAGGTTGGGCATGATGGAGACCCGGAAATCGATCTCGCGCCGCTCGACGCGGACTTTGAAGCGGCCGTCCTGCGGCGTTCGCCGCTCGGAGATGTCGAGCTCGGACAGCACTTTGATGCGTGAAATCGCCTGGTGCCCCATTTCGGCGCTGTCGATGCGCTTGACATTTTCCAGCACACCATCGATCCGGTACTTGACATGCAGGCCGGTCGGCTGGGTTTCGAAGTGGATGTCGGACGCGCCCATCTTGAGCGCGTCGTACAAGATCGAATCGACCAGTCGGACCAGCGGGTTCGCCGTGGTCTCTATGCTTGCGATGGACAGGGCCACGACGGAGGCATCGACGGATTCCGCCTGTGCAAGGCCACCGGCATCTTCCTCTTGGTCGCTGCCCATGGCCATCAGGTTGCGCTCGGCATGCGCAAGCCAGGCTTGTATGTCTTCGATCAGTGCCAGGCCGCGAATTACCTCACCCGCGTTTGCATCGCCCAGTTGCAGGTCTATCCACTCCTGGCCCTTGAGGTCCAGCGGGTCGCTGACCACGACCGTGCGCACCTTGTTGCCGGCAGCGTCGACGGACCAGCCGCCCAGGCAGCCGCGTGACTGGCAGTCGGCAAACGAGATCAGTTCGAAGTCCGGTGTGATGCCCTGCAGGTCTTGCGTGGCCATGGCGCGCAGGCCCAGCGCCGCCGCGACGTCCACAAGTACGCGCGTGCCCTCTAGTCCGCTTTGTCGCACCATCCACTGAAGACGCGACCCTACCGGCGCCGCCTGCACGGCTTGTTGCATCAGCGCGCGCCCGGCCTGGCCGCCGGCCGGTGAAGCCGGGGCGGTGTCCGCGTCGGCTGGCGGGGAAACGGGGAGGAGGGTGCTCATGGGCGAAAGCAATGCAAAGATCAGTTCAGGCTGGAGGCCAGGTCGAAGATGGGCAAATACATGAGGACCACGATGGCGCCGATAACGGTGCCGATCACGATCATCAGCGCGGGTTCGATGACACGCGTGGCCACGTCGATGGAGCGCTGCAGCCGGCGTTCGTAGAACTGTGCGATGCGCTCCAGCATCTCCGACATGGAGCCGGTGCGCTCCGCCACCTTAAGCATGCTGGTGGCCACAGGGTCGGACAGCCCCGCGCCGGACAGGGCCGCGCTCATGCTCAGGCCTTCGCGCATCAGCACGACGGCGCGCTCCAGGCGCTCGCGGTCCGCATCGCCCAGCAGCCTGGCGCCGTGCTCCATCGCGCGGTGGATCACAATGCCGCGCGAGACCAGAATGGACATGGTGCGGTAGAGCTGCAGGTGCTGGAACTCGCGGATCACGCCGGCTATGTAGGGAAGGCGTTGCAGCCAGCGCGAGCGCACGCCATGTGCGCGAAAATGCGCGACCACCCAGGTCCCCAGCGCCAGGACTCCGCCGAAGAACAGCATCAGTACCCAAGGCTTGGCGGCCACGAGCCGGCCCCAGGCCATCAGGCCAGCCGAGAGCATGGGCAGCTGCGTGCGCGTGCTGTCCAGCAAGCCGGCAAAGCGCGGGATCACCACGCCCATGAGGAACATCACGACCAGCCCACCGACCACGAGCAGCACCAGGGGATAGACTGAAGCGCCTATGAGCTTGTCCTTGAGTCCTTGCATCTCCCTTTGGTGGGCCGCATAGCGGGCCATTCCCTTGCCGAGGTCGCCGGTGCGTTCGCTGGCTTCCACCGTGGCGATCAACAGCTCGGGGAAGGCACCCGTCAGCCGCATGGCCGCCGAGAGATTGCGGCCTTCCGACACCGCGCGCGCCACCTGCTCGATGAGGTCGCGCCGTGCGTTGACCGTTTCCTTGATGCTCAGCGTCTGCAACGCTTCTGTGACGCTGAGGCCCGCGTCGATCAGTGCTGCAAAATCCTGTGAGAAGGACGCGGTGTCGAGACCCGAGCGGGAGGGCGCCGCGGATTTCCCTCGCATCAATCCGCCAAGGCCGGCGCTGGATTCCTTGGCTGCCTCGCAGCTTAGAACCGTGAAGCCACCGCGCGCTGTCTGTGCGAGCGCTTCAGCAGCCGTGGTCGCGCGCACCTGGCGCGACGCGATGCGTCCCGCACCGTCGCGGGTGACGACGTCAAACAAGGCGTGAGCCGCGAGCATGCGTGAAACTGTTCTGGCGCCAGCGCTGACGTCAATTGACCGAATGCAGCGAGACGTCCTGCGCCTCACCGGTGCCGCCGGGCTTGCCGTCGGCACCGTAGGAGATGATGTCGATGCTGCCCGCGCCCGGCTTCAGCACATAGCTGTAGTCATTGCCCCAGGGGTCGGTGGGTAGGGCCTTTTTCAGGTAGGGCCCCTGCCATTTTGTGATCCCCGGCGGCGGTGTGTTCAGGGCATTGAGGCCCTGTTCCGCGGTGGGGTAGCTGCCTACATCCAGGCGGTACTGGTCCAGTGCCTTGTCGAGCGATTCAATCTGCGCCTTGGCGATCTTGGATTTGGATTTGCTGACCGAGTCAAAGTAGCTCGGCGCGACCAGTCCGGCCAGCAGCCCGATGATGACCACCACGACCAGCAGTTCCAGCAGCGTGAAGCCGCGCGCAGACCTGCAGCGCCTGGCCCTGGGGGCAATCTCCAGCTCAAACGTAACGTGACTCAATGAAATTCCCCTCCCAGAGAAACGCTTATGGATGCGGTTCTAAATTGATCGTTCTGAACCTGCCGGCCTAGCTGTTTTGCGTGCGAAAAGATTCTGCCGGAGGCGCCTGAAATCGAACAACGCGTGTGTTGGTGAAACAACCCATCATCCGTTCCAAAAATAACCCTGCTGCACAGGTCATGG
>NZ_JBFUAZ010000439.1:0-3687 GCF_056406035.1 Polaromonas sp. P1_E1_2
CTTGAGAAGGCCTGGGACAAAAACGCCAAGGCCGAGCAGCGCGCCGCACAATCCGCCAGCCGCCTGGCTCCCGCCAAGGCAGCGGCAACACCCGCCAGACCGGTAAAAATCATTGGCGGCTCCACCATCACCCAGCAGCTCGCCAAAAATCTTTTCCTGTCGGGTGAGCGTACGCTTTTGCGCAAAGGCCAGGAGCTGGTGCTGACGCTGCTGCTCGAAGCCCTGCTCGGCAAGGAGCGCATTCTGGAGATTTACCTCAACAGCGTGGAGTGGGGCGAAGGCATTTTTGGCGCCGAGGCCGCAGCGCAGCATTACTACCGCAAGCCTGCGTCAAAACTGAGCGCCTATGAATCCGCGCGGCTGGCCGTCATGCTGCCGCGCCCCAAATACTTTGAAACGCGGCCCGGCTCGGGCTACCTGGCTTCGCGCGCCAGCACCATCACGGCCCGTATGGGCGGTGTGGAACTGCCCTGAATGCTGAGCAGCAAAAAGGGCCGAATCCCATGAACGACAAATTTTCTCCCATCCTGGCCAAGCTGATGGGGCTTTTCCTGCTGGGACTGATCCGCACGCTGACCGGTGCACAGGCCCGCTGGCAAGGCTGCCCGCCCAAGGCGGAACAGCGTATTTATTTTGCCAACCACCAGAGCCATGCCGACCTCGTGCTGATGTGGGCGGCGCTGCCGGAAGAGCTTCGCAGCATCACGCGACCGATTGCCGCGAAAGACTACTGGACCAAAACGCCTTTCAAGAAATGGATCACCACGGCGGTCTTCAACGCGATTTACGTGGACCGTGCCAAGACCGGCGACCAGGACCCGCTGGAGCCGCTGATCGAGGCCCTGACCAGCGGTGACTCGATCATCCTCTTTCCGGAAGGCACACGCGGCAACCACGAAGAGCCGCAAAAATTCAAGGCGGGCCTGTACAACCTGGCGCTCAAATTCCCCCAGGTGGTGCTGGTGCCGGCCTGGATCAACAATGTGCAGCGCGTCATGCCCAAGGGGGAAGTCGTACCGGTGCCTATCCTCTGTTCCGTCACCTTCGGCGCACCGATTGCACTGGGCGAGGGCGAAGACCGGGGCGAATTTCTGGCGCGTGCACGCCAGGCCGTCATGGATCTCAGGGAAACCTGACACAAGTCCCGGAATCCCGATGAACACTTTTTTGCGCAACCTTTCTCCCTCACACCAGGTCGGCCTGCTGTTCGTGCTGGTGTTCGGCATCCTGACCGTGATCAGCGTAGCCGCCTTCGTGATGGCCCTCAAGGACACGCACGAAGACGACCTGCACACCCAGAAACTCAAGGAATTCAGCGGCCTGCTGCGCACCTCGTGGTTCATGTCCACGGTGTTCTGGATCGGCTGGACGCTGGGCGAAACCGTGGCAACCGTGCTGTTCGGCATGGTGGCTTTTTTTGCGCTGCGCGAATTCATCACGCTCTCACCCACCCGGCAGGGCGACCACCGCAGCCTGGTGCTGGCCTTTTTTGTGGTGCTGCCGGTGCAGTTTGCCCTGGTCATCACGCGGCACTTTGACCTAGTGACCGTGTTCATTCCGGTCTACGTGTTCCTGGCGATTCCGGTGGTCAGCGCGCTGGCCGACGATCCTCACCGTTTCCTCGAACGCAACGCCAAGCTGCAATGGGGCATCATGGTCTGCGTCTATGGCATCAGCCATGTGCCCGCCCTGCTGCTGCTGAAGTTTCCCAACTACCAGGGAAAAAACGCCTTTCTGGTGTTCTTCCTGGTGTTTGTGGTGCAAAGCTGCATGATCGTCCAGCACCTGGTGGGTCGCAAACTGCAACGACCGGGCAGCGCGCCCAATGTCAGCAAGAGCTTTAACTGGACCAGCTGGTTGATCGCCGTCGTTGGGGCCAGCCTGCTGGGCGGACTGTTGGCGGGCCTCACACCCTTCAAGCCGGCGCAGGCGGTGGCCATGGCCTTTATTGCCTGCGTATCGGGCTCGCTCGGGCACCTGGTGATGAAAGCCCTCAAGCGTGATCGCGGCATTCCCAACTGGGGAAATCGCGGCGTGGGCGTCACCGGTGCCAGCGGCCTGTTGGACCGCGTGGATGCGCTGTGCTTTGGCGCACCCATATTTTTTCATTCAGTTAGATGGTATTTTGGCCTCTAACTCAATGAACACGCGCGCGATCAGCTATCAAATACATAGCATATGAGAATCCTCGGCATCGACCCCGGCCTGCAGGTCGCAGGTTTTGGCGTGATCGACATGGACGGCCAGCACCTGCGTTATGTGGCCAGCGGCACCATCAAGACCACACATATGGAACGCAGCGATTTGCCGGGCCGGCTGAAAGTGCTGTTTGAGGGCGTGTGCGAAGTGGTGGAGCGCTACCAGCCCGATGCGGCCTCTGTCGAAATCATCTTTGTCAACGTCAACCCGCAGGCGACGCTGCTGCTGGGCCAGGCGCGCGGGGCCTGCATCACGGCCCTGGTCTCGCGCCAGCTGACAGTGGCCGAATACACGGCGCTACAGCTCAAAAAGGCGGTTGCGGGCTATGGCAAGGCGGGCAAGGCCGAGGTGCAGGAGATGGTGATGCGCCTGCTGAAGCTGCCCTCCCTGCCTGGCAAAGACGCGGCCGATGCGCTGGGGCTGGCGATTACCCACGCCCACGTGGGCAGCGCCATGGCGCGGCTGGCTCAGGCCAGTGGCATAGACACAGCAATGGCGGGGAACTATCGAGGTGGGCGCAGCCGCTAACGCGGCAGGAGCGTCAAGGCAGCCCGGTTGACTCGCTACGCGACGCGCTCGAGTATCAGTACCGCAAAAAATCCGAACGCGGCGATCAGCGTCCACTTGAGAATGGTGAGCCCGAACTGCTTGAACCGTGGCTGCCCAGTACCGGCGTAAAACATGAACGACACCACCGCGGCCAGCAAAAACAGCAGGATGAGCCAGCGAAACAGCAGCATGGCGTGTTCCGCCGGCCCTACCAGGCACGTGCCAGCGTGGCGAAGCCTTGCGGTGCTTTTTTCTCGTCCTCGAAGGTGACGACTTCGTAGGCATCCTTATGCGACAGCAGCTCGCGCAGCAGCTTGTTGTTCATCGCGTGGCCGGAGCGGAACGCGCTGTAGGCGGCCAGCAGCGGTTTGCCCAGCAAATAGAGGTCGCCCATGGCATCGAGGATCTTGTGCTTCACGAACTCGTCGTTGTAACGCAGCCCGTCGCTGTTGAGCACCTTGTAGTCGTCCATGACGATGGCGTTGTCCAGCCCGCCGCCCAAGGCCAGGCCATTGGCGCGCATCATTTCCACATCCTTGGTGAAACCGAAGGTGCGGGCCCGCGCGATGTCGCGTGTGTAGGCGCCCGAACCCATGTCGAACTCAACGCGCTGGCCGGTGGAGTCCACCGCAGGGTGGTCGAAATCAATTTCAAAACTGAGCTTGTAGCCTTCATAGGGGCTCAGGCGCGCCCACTTGGTGTTGGCGCCCTCGCCTTCGCGCACTTCCACAGGCTTGATCACCCGGATAAAGCGCTTGGGTGCGGCCTGCAGCGCAATGCCGGCCGATTGCAGCAAAAATACAAACGAAGAAGCCGAGCCGTCAAGAATGGGGACCTCTTCCGCCGTGATATCGACATACAGGTTGTCAATACCCAGGCCGGCGCACGCCGACATCAGGTGCTCTACCGTATGCACTTTGGCGTTGCCGCTGGAAATGG
>NZ_JBFUAZ010000440.1:0-3680 GCF_056406035.1 Polaromonas sp. P1_E1_2
GCGGCTGCTGCGTGTGTTCCGTATCTTCAAGCTGGCTGCCTACGTGGCTGAATACCAGTCGCTGGGCCGGGCGCTGGCAGCGAGCGGCCGCAAGATTCTGGTGTTCCTGTCAGCCGTGGTCATGATGGTGCTGGTGATGGGTACCGTGATGTACGTGGTCGAAGGGCCGTCCAACGGCTTTACCAGCATCCCGACCTCGGTCTACTGGGCCATCAGCACGGTCACCACGGTAGGCTTTGGCGACATCACGCCCAAGACAGACCTGGGCCGGCTGATCTCGTCATTCATGATGTTGCTGGGCTGGGGCATTCTTGCGGTGCCCACCGGCATCGTCACGGCCGAAATGGCGGCGGAGCGGCGGCTGCAGCATCTGGCCTTGCCGACCACGCGCACCTGCCATGAATGCCTGACCGAAGGCCACCTGCCCGAGGCAGACTTCTGCTTTCATTGCGGGGCAGCGCTGCCGCTTTATCAGCATCAAGACCAGCACAAGGATTCCGGGGACGCGAAGGATGCATCCTCTCGGCGTCCTGGTGTTTAAGACGCGCCGGCCGTCAACCGGCGCGGCGTGATCTCTATCGACCCGAGCGCTGTACTCATCCACACCGTGCCGTCCTGCACCGTCACCTGCAGCTGCATGCTGCGCTCAGCCAATTTGGCCAAGGCCTGGCTTTCTGCCGCGTCGATCTGCCAGACCACCAGGTTGGCGGCRCGGGTGAGCTTGGTTTCAATGTTCTTCCACCAGACCGGTGTACTGCTGGCAAAGCTGTAGACGCTGACCTTTTCGGCCCGCCCGGCGGCCTTCATCAGGCGCTTGTCGTCGGGCTGGCCGACGTCAATCCAGTGCAGGATCTGCTCGGTGTAGTCCTTGTGCCAGAGCGCGGCTTCATCCACGTCCCACAAGTCCTTGGCAAATTCAAGGTTGCCCTTTTTGTCGTCGGCCGGCACGTTGAGCGCGAAGGCCAGCAGGCGGATCATCATGCGTTCGTCGGCCTCCGACGGGTGGCGCGCAATGGTCACGCTGTGGTCGGCGTAGATGCTGCGGTCCATGTCGGACAGGGCTAGCTGGGCTTTGTAGATAGTGGCTTTGAGTGCCATAGGATTTACTTCTTTATCTCTGGTCTGGACGGGAACGAACCCTCTATTGGAACAGAGCGCAGAAGGGTAACCCCGCCCGAGCGGGATTTAACGGGTCTGGCTATAGTTTCCCCGATGATCAGTCTTTCAGTCCTAGACCAGTCCGTCGCCGTCACCGGCCGCACGGAAGACGCCTCCATCCGCGAAACCCTGCAACTGGCCCGCCACTGCGAAGCGCTGGGCTACAAACGCTTTTGGGTCAGCGAGCATCACAGCCACCCCAGCATCGTCGGCTCGGCCCCCGAAGTCTTGATGGCAGCCATCGCGGCCACCACCAGCCGCATCCGCGTGGGCAGCGCCGGTGTCATGCTGCCGCACTATGCGGCGCTCAAGGTGGCAGAGCAGTTTCGGGTACTCGAAGCCATCGCGCCGGGCCGCATCGACCTGGGAGTGGGCCGCGCGCCGGGCTCRGACATGCGTACGGCGCGTTTGCTGAGCAGCGACCCGCGTCAGTCGGCCGAGAACTTTCCCATCCAGGTGCGTGAGCTGCAGGCCTGGCTGGCTGGCGTTGACCTGCCCGAAGGCCATCCGGGCCGCGGCGTGACGGCCAACCCCATGGGGCCGACCACGCCGGAGATGTGGATGCTGGGCAGTTCTGACTACGGCGCGCAGCTGGCCGCGCACTATGGACTACCGTATGCGTTTGCTTACTTCATCACCGACGGGCAGGGCGCGGAGCAGGCATTGGACCTGTATCGGTCCACCTACCGGCCCAGCCCGCGCCACCCGACGCCGCAGGCGGTGCTCTGCGTCTGGGCGCTGGCGGCCGACACGGAGGCCGAGGCCTGGCATCACTTCTCGGGTCGCGAGCGCTGGAAGATAGACCGCAACCGCGGCGCGCTGGCGGCCCTGCCTTCGCCCGAAGAAGTGGCGCTGCGGCCGTATACGCCAGTCGAGCAGGCCGAGGCCGACAGGCTCAGGGCCAATGCGTTGGTCGGCAGCGGCCCGCAAGTTGCTGCCAAATTAAGGGCGTTGGCTCATACACTGGGGGTTGACGAGCTGGTCGTGATCACCTGGACACACGACCCCGTTGCCCGCAGGCGCTCCTATGAACTGCTGGCGCGGGAGTTTTTCTGAGTTTGAAACCGGCTACCCACAAAAAACACTGAACAAATATCGAGACAAGGACCACCCCATGCAAACGCCTCCTGCCACTCCGCTCTTTAGCGCCGCCATCGCCGGCAGCCTGCCCAAACCTGGCTGGCTGTCGGAAACCCAAAAACTCTGGCCTCAGTGGAAAAGTGAAGGCGAAGAACTCAGGCAGGCCAAGGCCGACGCCACGCTGCTGTGGATCAAGGTGCAGGAAGACGCGGGCCTGGACGTGATTGGTGACGGCGAGCAGTCGCGCCAGCACTTTGTGCACGGTTTTCTGGAGCAGGTTGACGGCATCGACTTCGAGCACAAGGTCAAGATGGGCATACGCGACAACCGCTATGACGCGATGGTGCCGCAGGTGGTGTCGCAGCTCAAGCTCAAGGGCCGGGTGCATGCTGCTGAAGCACGGCTGTTGCGCGCGCACACCACCAAAAAAATAAAATTCACCTTGCCGGGCCCGATGACGATTGTCGACACCGTGGCCGACCAGTTCTACGGCGACAAGGTCAAGATGGCGATGGCGTTTGCTGAGCTGCTGAACCAGGAAGCGCTGGCGCTGCAGGCCGACGGCGTCGACATCATCCAGTTCGACGAACCCGCGTTCAATGTCTACATGAAGGAAGCCGCCGACTGGGGCGTGAGGGCGCTTGAGCGCGCGGCGCAGGACCTGACCTGCACGACCGCCGTGCACATTTGCTACGGCTACGGCATCAAGGCCAACACCGACTGGAAGGAAACCCTGGGCGAGGAATGGCGGCAGTACGAAACCGTGTTTCCGGCGCTGGCCAAAAGCACCATCCGCCAGGTCAGCCTGGAGTGCTACCACTCCCACGTGCCGCCGCACCTGATGGCGCTGCTTGAGGGCAAGGACGTGATGGTCGGCGTGATCGACGTCGCCAGCGAGGAGATTGAAACGCCCGAGCAGGTGGCCGACACCATCGGCAAGGCGCTCAAATATGTGCCCAGAAACCGATTGATTCCCTGCACCAATTGCGGCCTGGCGCCCATGGACCGCGAAGTGGCCCTGAAGAAGTTGCAGGCGCTGGGTGCAGGTGCGGCGCTGGCGCGGGAACGCTACAAGTAAGGTTGCTCAGCGCGCGCGGCATTGCTGCGCAGTGCGGGAGGCCGTTGTGCTGGACTGAATGCACGGCGCTGGTGTACGCTGGCAGCATGAGCAATGACCCCACGCTTCCGCATCATCCTCACGACCACGATCATTCTCACGGTCCTGGACACGCGCATCCTCACGCGCAGGGAGAAGCCGACCCGCCATGGAAGCACGACGGCGTGCGCGTGATCGCCGGCAATCAGCTTGATGGCAATACCGCACAAACACCCGGCATGGACAGGCGCGCCGCCATCAACTTCGCCCGCGTCGGTGCCCAAAAGCTCTGGGCCGGCACGGTGACCATCCACGCCGACGCCAAGACCGGCGCCCATCATCATGG
>NZ_JBFUAZ010000441.1:0-3679 GCF_056406035.1 Polaromonas sp. P1_E1_2
GCCTATTCCAATACCGGTTACTGCATGCTCGGAAGGGTTGTGGAAATCGTCACCGGCGAATCCTACCGCGCCTTCAGCAGCCGGGAGTTTCTGATGCCGTCCACCGGCAAAGGCTTTCAGGCTGCAAGCAGCACCGAGAGCCGGCAGGGCGAGACGAAGTACTACGCGTATCCCGGAGAACCGCTGCAGCGGGGCGCACCGGGTGTTACGAACGCGAATGTACCCAGTCCTTACGGCTCCTACTCCATCGAAAACATGGACGCACTGGGCGCCTGGATTGCAACGCCAACAGATGTGCTGAAGTTTTTCCTGGCGATCGACGGCGCACGGGGGAAACGCCTTCTGAATGAGGAGTCATTGCAAACCATGCGCAGCGAGCCGATGCTGGAAAAAGACGGCAATCCGCGCAGCTTTTATGCGGCAGGCATTCACGTCGTCAGGAGTGACAAGGGCGATAACTGGTGGCACACAGGCAGCCAGCCGGGCCTGCAGACCCTGGCACTTCGGACCCGGCAAGGCTATGCATGGGTGGTRGCCTTCAATTCCAGGCCGGACCCATCCGGGCGCCGCGCMTTCTTCAAAGACATCGACCAGGCCCTGTGGGGCGCGGCGAATGCGGTGCGGGAGTGGCCGCAAGGRGATCTTTTTKCCAGYCCTTRAACTTTCCAGGGTGGGTCTTGCCATGACCACTCCGGCAATTCCGTTCGACCCCATCGCTTCGAGAGTGCGCTCATCTCCCGTGGAAACCATGCCATGACAGCGTTGCGGGGTTTGGCCTGGTTACTCGTCTTTCAGTCCGCTGGGGAACTTCTTTCTCGCGGCTTTTCCCTGCCGTTTCCTGGCCCCGTGATTGGCATGGTTCTGCTTCTGCTGGGCCTCCAGTCAGATACGGTGCGCACCCCTGTGGCAGTGTGCGCAGACTTCCTGCTTTCGCACCTTTCGTTACTCTTTGTACCTGTCGGCGTCGGGGTGATGACCCATCTTTCACTGGTCAGCCAGTACGGCGCACGCATGTTGCTGGTCGTGGTGGCGTCCACTTTGGCGGGTTTGCTCGTGACCGTACTGATGCTGCACCTGCTGCGGGACCGCAGCGACACCCCTCCTCCGGACCCTCCACATGCCTAAATTTGTGGAGTTATGGGTCTACCTGTCGGCCACACCCCTGTTTGGCTTGACCGCGACGCTGGTGGTGTATGTGCTCGCGCAAGCCGTTTACGCTCGTCTCGGACAAGCGCCCTGGGCCAATCCTGTGTTGTGGACGGTTGTCTGCCTGGCCGGCACCCTGCTGGCCACCGGCGTGCCTTACCCCACCTATTTTGCGGGCGCCCAGTTCATCCATTTCCTGCTCGGCCCTGCGGTGGTGGCACTGGCATGGCCACTGTGGTTGCGGCGCGAAGAACTGCGCAGGCGCTGGGGCCGGCTGCTGCTTGCGGCCCTGGCCGGCGGTGCCGCGGCCAGCGGGTCGGCATTGTTGCTGGGATGGGCCGTAGGCTTGCCCATCGAAGTTACCCTGTCGCTAGCGCCCAAGTCTGTCACCGCACCGGTCGCCATGGGTATTGCGGAAAGGATCGGCGGAATCCCTGCGCTGGCGGCAGTGTTTGCGGTGGTCACCGGCCTCGTCGGTGCGCTCAGCGGCAAATACCTGTTTGACGCCTTGCGAATTCCCGTGGACGCTGCGGGCTGGGCCGCGCGTGGTTTTGCGCTGGGCACGGCATCTCACGGGCTGGGCGCCGCGAGAGCCTTGCAGGTCAATGCCGACGCGGGCGCTTACGCCGGGTTGGCGCTGGGCCTGCAGGTGGTTCTGGCGTCTGCACTGATACCGCTGGCGTTCCGGTGGCTGTAGTAGCCCGAACCGCAAACACGAAAACTCCGCATCACCTTCCTGCCGCGAGCAGCAGGGAAGTGATGTGGAGGTTTCGGTAGCGCGTCAGAAATGCGCCTGTTGTTGCTTTAAGTCTCCTACACCGCCTGCAAACCTGGTTTGACCACGCTCGCCGGCTTGGCCGCAGCCAGCGCACCGAACAGGATCTCGCCTGAAAGCTGGCCGCCTTCTTCAATCACCAGCTTGCCGTAGCGGATGATGCCCGTGACTTTTCCTGTCGAGTAAATCACCAGTTTCTGCCGCACT
Source organism: Polaromonas sp. P1_E1_2 (assembly GCF_056406035.1). Taxonomy (NCBI): domain Bacteria; kingdom Pseudomonadati; phylum Pseudomonadota; class Betaproteobacteria; order Burkholderiales; family Comamonadaceae; genus Polaromonas; species Polaromonas sp. P1_E1_2. Next base: position 2,129 of record NZ_JBFUAZ010000441.1, read on the forward strand.
GTAAGGTTGCCGTTGAATTCGCCACGGATTTCCGCCACATCGATTTCTGCGGAGCCCTTGAACGCACCCTGCTCGGCAATCTGGATCACTCGCGAATCCATGGTGGCTTCCACCAGGCCTTCGACCACCAGCGTATCGCAGTCCGTGATCTCCACGCCCTTGAGTTTGATGTTCGGGCCGACCGTCAACTTGCTGCCGCCTTCTTTTACCGTGCCGACAGGTGCTTCATTGACCGCCTTGGCGGTGTTTTGCTGGTTCACATTTGTGGACGACGCTCCCGACTGCAGCGCGCCGGAAGCACTGGACGTACCCGTGGTCCCATAGCCATTTCCCGGGCCATGACGCAAGCCCGTTGGTGTCTCGTTTTCTCGCTTGCCAAAGAACGGTGTTGCCATTGTGAGTTCCTTCAAAAAGAACGCATGGTACGTCTGCAGAAAATTAAAAGCTTCAGCTGTATGCAAGATAGGTAACGAAATTAATTCTTACATTCCCTTGTTTGCATTCGCCCTGCGGCAATAACAACAGGCTCCATGTGCGCCTATGTACGGCTGGCGATACATGAGGAAAACTCCGTCCAATTGGCACCCGAAACCTGCCCGCTTTGTATCGGCACGATGATTTTTTGACGTGGCATTGGCCGCGGTTCGCAGTGCCGATCTTCCCCTGTCGAAATGTCTCAAACCTCAGATACTGGTCGCGTGTAGCATGTCGGATACCATGACCGCAGACAGTGAATTTCACGCCTTCGCACTTTTTGGCACTGCCGTTGGGCAGTGCGCGCTGGTGTGGAACGCACACGGGATTGCAGCCGTGYGRCTGCCCGAAACATCGGAGAGCCGCATGCTGTCCCGTTTGCACAGGGAGTTTGCGCAGCTGGCTCCTGCCACGCCGCCGCACGACATGCAATTGGCCATACATGCCATGACAGCCCTGCTGGCGGGTGAGGCCCGTGACTTGCGCTTTTGCACACTGGACCTGCGTCACGTCCCCTCTTTCAACCGCCGGGTGTACGCGATTGCGCAGGAGATTCTTCCAGGCAAGACCCGCACGTACGGCGACATCGCCACCGAGCTTGGCGAACCCGGCTCAGCGCGTGCCGTGGGTCAGGCGCTGGGGCACAATCCGTTTCCCATCGTCGTGCCCTGTCACCGCGTTCTGGCGGCTGGCGCGCAGTCGGGCGGCTTTTCCGCGCCTGGCGGCGTCTCGACCAAGCTGCGCATGCTACTGATTGAAGGTGCCGAGATCGGCGGCGCACCCGGTCTGTTTGACCGTGAGCCGCCGCCCTCCACGTCATAGTCATTGAACAAACGCCCATCACCACGAAACTCACCCACCCATGCCGCACACCTCTACAGAGAAAACGCCCGCGATTCGTCTCTATTCAGCCCGCCTCAGCATGTTCGGCGCCAAGGTGCAGATCGCTGCGTTTGAAAAAGGCATACCGCTCGATATCGTCATGGTGCCCTTCACGCAGACCGAGGGCTACTCACCCAAGCACCCGGAGGTCGTGCGAATCAACCCAAAAAAGCAGGTGCCCGTACTGATCAACGG
>NZ_JBFUAZ010000442.1:0-3678 GCF_056406035.1 Polaromonas sp. P1_E1_2
GGCCTCACCGGCTCTTCTGGGCCTGCATCCGCATGTGTCACACGATTACGTGTACCCGCTGCTCATCGGCATCGCGGCAGTGCTTGCCACCAGCATGGAAAGAGACCTCGCATTCAAGGCGGCTCGCAACGCCCTGCTGCTCTTTATGGCAGCGGGCTTGCTGCTGATCCCTTTCAAGCCAACGCTGGTGCTGGACCTCTCCTATACACAGGGCTTGCTGCCTGGTGTACCGCGGCTGGCAGGGCTGGCTGCACATGCCGTGTCACTCGGCATGCTGGCTCAGCTGGGCTTGCTGTGTCTTCTCGCGCGTCCTCTGCAGAGCGTCTGGCTGAATCGCCTGGCGTGGGGAATGGGGCTCCTTGTCCTTTTTCTCGCTCAATCCAAAACAGCCTGGATTTCTTTTACCCTGTGCTCCGCCTGCATTCTTGCTGTACGCCAGGGGCCCGCGTTTCTGCGCCGCGCCACTGACCCGGTGCGGCCGGAATTCGGCATCGTCTCGTTGGTGGGGTTCATGGTTGCGGTGGCCGGCGTCACGTTGGTGCTGATGTTTGGCGATATCGATGCGCGTCTGTCCAGCTTCTTTGACAGCGCCCAGGGCGCGCAACTCGCGTCCATGACCGGCCGTGATCAGATCTGGGCAATTGCCTATGACGAATGGCAGCGCAACCCTGTGTTCGGCTACGGACCCACCCTGTGGGATGTCAGTTTCCGTGAAAGTATCGGCATGCCCAATGCGACCCACGCGCACAACCAGTTTATGGACACGCTGTCGCGCTCCGGCACGGTGGGTGCCGCTGCACTGGTGTTGTACGCACTGGTGCTGCTGGTCCTGTCTATCCGCTATGCACGTGCCAGCGGCGGCCTTTCACTGGCGTTGTTCGTGGCGCTGGCACTGCGCGCCATCAGTGAAGTGCCGCTGCTGCTCTTCGGTTACGGCCCCGAGCTCACCACTCACGTGCTTTTGCTGATGACGCTGGCGGCTGCAGCGCGCGAAGCCCATGCCCGCAGAAGGCAGCCGGCAAGCTTGCCGGAAGGTGCCACGCCCCGCTTCGCCGGGAACTTCCATCCGTCCCCGGCTACCTCTCGAGCCCGACCATGAAATTTTCGATTGTCATTCCGCTTTACAACAAGGCACCGTACATCAACGACACCATCGCGTCGGTGCTGGCACAAACCTTCTCGGACTTCGAGGTCATTGTGGTGGACGACGGTTCCACCGACGGCGGTGCGGAACTGGTAACGTTCATACCTGACCCGCGATTGCGCCTGGTGCGCCAGGCCAATGCCGGTGTTTCCGCCGCCCGGAACCTGGGAATTTCGCTGGCAAAAGGCGAATGGGTTTCCTTTCTCGACGCCGATGACTGGCACCATCCCCAGTACCTGGAAACCCTCCTGTGGACGCAGGCGCGTTACCCGCAGGTCGACACGGTGGCCACCGACTTCTTGCCGGTTCCCGATACGCACACCATGTGGCCGCCGAACTGGCCAGTGCTGGCAGATCAACCGGAAGTGGAACTCATCACCGATCTGCCGCGGCGCTGGATGAGCGCGCCGTCGCTGTGCACCAGCGCGGTGTCCGTGCGAAGCGCGCGCTTGCGGCAAATGCAGCCATGCTTTCCTTCGGGAGAGTCGCACGGCGAAGACCTGGATCTATGGTTCCGTCTGGCTGAGAAAACCCCCGTTGCGCTGGTCCGGTCGCCCTTGATGGCGTATCGGCTGGCTGTGGAAGGCGGCCTGACGACATACCACCCCGACCTGGCCATGCCACCGTTTCTGGAACGCATGCGGGCACGTGCACTATCAGGGGCCATGACCACAGCACAACGCCGGTCTGCACTGTGGCTTGTGGCGCAACACGAGTTGACGCTGGCACGGCAGGCATTGGCATCCGGAAGCCGCCGTGAGGGCTTCGACTGGCTGGTGCGCGCACACCGCGCGGCTACCGGGAGACGCTGGTGGCTGACGGCGGCCATGCTTTTCATGCCGGGCCAAGTGGTGAAAAACTGGCAGCTTTGGCGCACGCGCCGGACCGTTCACACCGGCAGCCCGGCCGAAGCAGGATAAAAAAATGAACCCCAAATCACCCCGCAAAATTACCCCCCTCTGGCATTCCTGCCGGGTCTCCGTGGTCATCAAGGCACTGAATGAGGAAAAACGCATCCGGGCGACCATCGAGAGTGCGCTGCGCGCTGTTTCCACCGTGGGAGGAGAGGTCATTCTTGCCGACTCCTGCTCGACCGACAGCACAGTGGAACTGGCATGTACTTACCCCATCCGTATCGTCCAGCTGGCCAATCCCAACGAGCGCTGCTGCGGCGTGGGCCCGCAACTGGGCTACCAGCATTCGCATGGCGACTTCATTTATATCCTCGATGGCGACATGCAGATGCAGGAAGGCTTTCTTGAGAAAGCACTCGATTTTCTGGATGCCCATGAAGACGTCGCAGGCGTCGGCGGACGGGTGGTGGAGCAAAACACCGCGAGCCTGGAATACCTTGCGCGTGGAGAACGCGCCTCGCCGCACCTGCTGCCTGGCAAGGTCGACCGGCTCGACGGCGGAGGGCTTTACCGTCGCACAGCCATTGAGGCCGCAGGCTATCTTTCCGACCGTAACCTGCACAGCTATGAAGAATTTGACCTGGCCATCAGGCTGCGCGCTCTCGGCTGGCATCTGTGGCGCCTGCCGGTGGATGCCGCCAACCACTTTGGCCACGATGCACCACCCTATCGCTTGTTGATGCGGCGCTGGAGCACCCGCTATATCTGCGGGCTGGGCGAACTGGTCCGCGCTGCCGCCGGCCAGCCCCGACTGCATCTGGCGCTGCAGGGCCTGCGGGAACTGCGCCTGTACATGGCCGTCCTGGGCTGGTGGGCGGTCATGGCCAGCCTGGTATTCTGGCCGGTATCGGCTCCCCTGCGCATGGCATTCTTTTGCATCATCGTCACGGCGCCGGTGTTGCTGATGACCTGGCGAAAACGGTCTGTCACCAAGGCGCTGTATTCGGTGATCTCATGGTGCTTCAATGCCGCAGGCCTCATACGCGGCCTGCTTCGCCGGCAACGCCCGGCTGGCGAGGCCATCGCGAGCCGGGTACTCAAGGACTTCTCAATGGCGCCTCGCCAGGTAATTCAGGGGAGCGCGCATTGAGCGGCCCAGATGGAAGCCTGCAGAAGCAACGGGCGACGCAGCAATTCACGGGCGTACAAATTCTGAGATTTGCCGCGGCCATGCTTGTCGTGGTCATGCACATTACCCAGGCCATTTCCATCCACATCGGCGGAACCGGCCCAACCCATTATTGGGCAGACGGCTCCGCAGGCGTAGACATCTTTTTTGTCATCAGCGGGTTTGTCATGGCCATGTCAACGTCGACATTGCCTTCCGACGCTGCGTCCCGGGTCAATGCCGCCTGGGTGTTCATGCGAAGGCGCTTGCTGAGGATCGCGCCGCTCTACTGGTTCTATACCTTGTTGAAGGTCGTCCTCTTGCTGGCTTTGCCGACTCTCGCGTCCCGCGCGTCCGTCGAGCCCGGGCATCTGGCCGCCTCCCTTTTGTTCATCCCTGCCGTGAGCCCGTGGGGCCTCGTATTGCCCGCGCTGCCCGTCGGCTGGACATTGAATTTTGAAATGCTTTTTTATGCGGTTTTTGCGGCAGCCATTGCGCTGGGCGCACCACGC
>NZ_JBFUAZ010000443.1:0-3670 GCF_056406035.1 Polaromonas sp. P1_E1_2
GGGCTGCCCATGGGGAAGAGGTCGATCAAACCACCGCGCACCGCGTATTCGCCGGGGCTCACCACTTGCGTCACATGGCTGTAGCCCGCTAATGTGAGCTGGGCTTTGAGCCGCGTTTCGTCAAGCTTTTGTTTGACCTTGAACTGAAAGGTGTAGCCCGCCAGGAAGCTGGGCGGCGCAAGGCGGTACAGCGCCGTGGTGGCCGGCACGATGACGACGTCGGCGCCGGTTTCCTTGTCGCGCTGCTGGATTCGCCACAGCGTGGCCAGGCGCTCGCTGATCAAATCCTGGTGCGGCGAGAAGGTGTCGTAAGGCAGGGTTTCCCAGTCGGGGAACAGCGCGCAGCGCAGGTCAGGCGCAAAAAAAGCGATCTCGTCCATCAGGCGCTGGGCCGTGGTGGCGTCTGACGTGATGATGGCGGTGAGCTTGCCGGCGGCTTTCTCGCGGATGCCCAGGCGTGCCAGCAGCAGGGCATCGGCAGAACCGGCGGGCTGGGGCAGGGTGTAGCGTTTGCCGGTGACGAGTGAGGGTAGGTGCATTGATCGGTGCGCTGGCGAGTGTGTCGTTTCAAACAATCAGGAAAGAGGAAGGCAGGAAAGGCCAAAATTCAAACGACAAAAGCCAGACACCCCAAACCATCCGGAGTGGGGTGCCTGCATGCGTTCAGGCATCGATTTTAGAATCTATGATGAAGTTATGACGACAAGCCCCGCCAATAACCGTTCCGAACCCCGTTTTTTTGTGCTGATTCCCTGTGCGGGGCAAGGTAGCCGGGCCGGAACGCCTCAAGCCAAGCAATACCAGGTGATTGACGGCATCCCTATGGTCCGCCATACCGTAGAGGCATTTCGGGCGCTTCCAGGCACTTTCGCCGGTTTGTGGGTGGTCATTTCCCCGTCGGATGACGATTTTTTGAAGGTGTTTCCCGATTTCGGCAACACGAACGAAACCCTGTGGGTTGGCGGCGGACTGACCCGTGCGGCCACGGTGCTGAACGGCCTCAAGGCGATGGTGGCGCGGCGACCCGACGGCGCGGCCCTGACCGACTGGGTGCTGGTGCACGATGCGGCGCGCTGCCTGGTCACAGCCGGGCAGATCAAGGCCCTGATCCATGAATGCCGCAATGACGCTGTGGGCGGCCTGCTGGCTCAAAAGCTGCCGGACACGCTTAAAACCGAACGGGACGGCCGCGTGGCCGCCACTGTGGACCGTAGCGACAAATGGCTGGCGCAAACGCCGCAAATGTTTCGTATCGGCGCGCTGATCGATGCGCTGGAGCACACAGGAGACGCTGTCACCGATGAATCCAGCGCCATGGAAGCAATGGGCGTATCGCCCAGGCTGGTCAACGGCAGTGCGCAGAACTTCAAGGTGACCTATCCGGAAGATTTCGCTCTGGCGGAAGCGATTCTCTGGCAGCGCAGACGCAGCGGCGAAGTGGCTGGTTTTGCCGGCAGCCCTTGAATGCCGCCTGACTATTCAAACCATCTTATGAAAGCCCTCATCCATGTCCCTCGTGAATTTTCGAATCGGTGAAGGCTGGGACACCCACGCGTTGGTGCCTGGGCGCAAGCTCATCATCGGTGGTGTGGACATTCCCCACACCGTCGGCCTGCTTGGCCATTCGGACGCCGATGTGCTGTTGCACGCCATCACCGATGCGTTGCTGGGCGCTGCCGGGCTGGGCGACATCGGCTCGCATTTTCCGGACACCGACGCGCGCTTCAAGGGCGCTGATTCGACCGTCTTGCTGGCGGAGGTCGGGCGCTTGCTGGCAGAGCGTGGCCACAAGATCGGCAACATCGACAGCACAGTCATTGCGCAGGCGCCCAAACTTGCGCCTTACATTGCGGCAATGCGCACGCGCATCGCAGAAGTGCTGGCGCTGGAAGTGGGACAGGTGAACGTCAAGGCCAAGACCGCCGAAAAGCTCGGCCCGGTAGGACAGGGCCTGAGCATGGAAGCCCGGGCTGTTGTTCTGCTTTTTTAGTGCTATCGTTTTGATAGCTGATCGCGCACGGCCTGCCTGGTCGGAGGGGTGATTTCTCTTTGAGGCCGGCTGCGGAGCCGGGCAACCGTCCGCAAGGGGAATCAGCTCCTGCGCAGCTTGATATGCGCGGCGAGCCCACCGGAGCCTGTGTTGGCCAGGCCAAACACACCGCCCATGCGGTGAATCGTCTTTTCGACAATCGCGAGACCCAGGCCCGCGCCGGTAGCGGCCGTGCGTGCGGCGTCTCCCCGGAAAAACGGGCGGGTGAGCTTGGACAAGGTCTCGGGCGCCACGCCCATGCCGTGATCCCGTACCTTGATCAGCACCCACTGGTCACGGCCTTTGGCCGCAATATCAACCAAGGCAATGCCGGTTTCAGGTGTCTTGCCGTAGCGCCTGGCATTTTCCAGCAGGTTTGAAATCACGCGCGACAACTCGACCTCGTCGGCCAGCACCGCCATGTCGTCCGGGATGGTCACCGTGACCCGCATGTCTTCATAGTCGGCGATGGCGTATACGGCGGCATCGACCACCGCATTGAGTGACACCCGCTCCAGCCGCGGTGGCTCGGGCCGTGCGTAGTCAAGGAATTTGTCGATGATGGCGTCCAGCTGGGTAATGTCGGCCGCCATGTGCTCGCGTGCATCCATGTCAGTGACGCTCATCTCGGTTTCCAGGCGCAGCCGGGCCAGCGGGGTGCGCAGGTCATGGGAAATCCCCGCCAGCATGATGACCCGGTCCTGCTCGATTTTGGACAGCTGCTCGGCCATGCGGTTAAAGCCGATGTTGACCTCACGGATTTCACTGGTCRCCACTTTTTCATCGAGCAGGCTGGCATCGAAGTCGCCGTCCCGCATCCGGCTGGCCGCGAACGACAGCTGCTTGAGCGGCCGGTTGATCAGGCGGGCAATAAAGGCTGCCCCGGCCAGCGACAGCGCTGCCGCCGTGATGAGCCAGATGATCCAGGTGCTGTTGCGCGAGGGCCCGATCTTGGAAGGGTCTGTGAGCAGCCAGTACGCATCGCCGTCGATGGTAAAGCCCACCCACAGGCCCTTCTGGCCGTTGACGCTGCTGGCCACCACCGTGCCGTTGCCCAGCCGCGCCTTGAGTTCTTCGGCGGTGCGCTCGCCCAACTCGTCGCTCTCGAACAATTCGAACTTGTCCTTGGGTTCCCTCGGCGTAATGCGTACGCGCTCCTCGTCCGCCAGGGTCTTGATCAGCGATACGCGGGCGATGGAGTCGGAATACCGGAGCGCGGCGCGGCTGAGATTGACCAGCGAGGCCAGCTGCTGCGCACTCTGGATGGCCCGCGGCTCGGATTCGAGTGCCCGGAAGGTCTGCAGCCAGGCAACGATGGAGCCGAACAGCAGTAGCGCCAGGAAAAAGAAGGTCCGCCAGAACAGGCTGAAACCCCTGCGCGGGCGCATTTCCAGCGGGGCCGGGGCGGTTTCGAGCGGAACTGGGTTGGTAGCGTCCATAAGGAAGTGGGGTACGTGGGCGCGAGCGCTGTGATCAATGGACGTTAGCACGATAAGCCCGCGCTACCGCAGTCAAGCTGTTGCCGCCTGTTGCAGGCCCGCCATACTTGCCCCCACGGTCGCTCACTTTGTGTAGCTCCCTGCCCCCCGAGGGGGCCGCCCGCCTGCGGCCTGGCAAAGCCAGTTCCGCGGCTCATGCTGG
>NZ_JBFUAZ010000444.1:0-3658 GCF_056406035.1 Polaromonas sp. P1_E1_2
AGTCAGGGTTGACCTTTCGCATCTGCTCGTAGATTTTCATGCCGCCCCATGCCTCGTTGATGCCCCAGCCTTGCCCGGCCGTATCGCCACTCCATGTGAAGCGCACGTCGCGTACAGCCTTGGCCCCTGCGCCGGCAGGCAGACGCAGGTGGCCGGCCACGGCTTCAGACAGCACACGTTCGTTATGCAGGTCTTGCAGCACCACCCGGTAGAAAATTTCCTGGCCCGCCGGCAGGCCCGTCAGGTCCACGCGCCCGGTGAAGTCGGTGTCGTCCATCAGGTAAGGGCCCCGCACGCGCGTGGCATTGGTAAAACTGGCGGTCGTTGCCCACTCGAGCCAAAGGCGTGAAGGCCGGTCGCTGCGGGTCCATATCACCGCGCCGTCCGCTTTTGGGTCGCCACTTTGAACCCCGTGGGCCATTTGGGGCCGCATGGCTTCGCGCGTGATGAGGGCAGGGGCTGACTGCGCCTTGGCGAGGCGGGGAAGCACCATGGCCGAGCCTCCCAACACGGCAGCAGTCGAATTAACAAATTGTCGGCGATCCATGGGTTTCTCCAGAAAAAGTAGTGGCGTTGGAGCGCCTATTCTTTTGGCAGGACATGTCAGCTTCATGAATCATCTGCCCGTCGAAAAGCTGTGGTGCTGCCGGGTGCGCATCGTCCAAGCCAGCGCCTGGGTGGCCAGACGATGTAACGGTTGGCACCAAAATATTTGTCAATGGCGTTGAAATGCACAAATTTGKGGCGACGCAATCGCCTCCGCAGTGCCTCCGGGGGCCAGCAAGGCCGGATCCGCGGTGTTTTGCTAGCGGCACGGTATGTGCTTGCATCCCTGAGGTCAGGCTGACGRAGGCCTGCGCAGGGTAAAGCGAGCTTCGCGGTGCCCAATCGATCTGAATGGATAACGGCGTCCACTTCGGTCTTCAATCTTTTTGAAGATCTCGAAGTGGATTTTTTTTTGGCAAAACAGGATTTAGAGGGATCGTATGGCTTATTTAGTGCCTTCGGAATTTGTGACCAAGATGGTGGATGCGGGTGAATCCAAAATCTTCATGTCTACCCGCGACACCGTGATCCGGGCCTATATGGCCGGCGCCATCCTGGCGCTGGCGGCCTGGTTCGCCGTCACCATCAACGTGCAAACCGGCCAGCCGCTGCTGGGCGCCGTGCTGTTTCCGGTCGGTTTTGTCATGCTCTACCTGTTCGGCTTCGACTTGCTCACCGGCGTGTTCGTGCTGTGCCCGCTGGCGCTGATCGACAAACGCCCGGGCGTCACGGTCAAGGGCGTTCTGCGCAATTGGGGCCTGGTGTTCACCGGCAACTTCCTGGGTGCCTTCACGGTGGCCGTGATGATGGCAATCTACGTCACCAACGGCTTTTCGACCGAGCCCAACGCCGTGGGCAAGGCCATCGGCGTTGTGGGCGAGAACCGCACGCTGGGCTACCAGAAGTACGGCGCCAACGGCATGCTCACATTGTTCGTGCGCGGCATGCTGTGCAACTGGATGGTGTCGGCCGGCGTGGTGGGGGCGATGATCTCCACCCAGGTGAGCGGCAAGGTGATCGCGATGTGGATGCCCATCATGCTGTTCTTCTACATGGTGTTCGAGCATTCCATCGTGAACATGTTCCTGTTCCCGTCCGGCCTGCTGCTGGGCGCGCATTTCACCATCATGGACTACCTGATCTGGAACGAAATTCCGACGGTGCTGGGCAACCTGGTGGGCGGCCTGGCCTTCACCGGCTTGACGCTGTATGCCACGCACATTAAAACCGGACCGTCACGTTCCTTTAAATAATCTGCTTTCAAAACAAAAGCTCCCGCGCATGCAAGATACAAAGATGCGCGGGGGCTTTGCCGGTACCCCACATGTCCAGTGAACTGAAGATATCGGCAGGCCAGTATTCGGACAAGGGCCGCAAGGAAACCAACCAGGATTTCCACGGCATCTATGTACCCAAAGAGCCGCAACTGAGCGCCAAGGGCATTGCCATTGCATTGGCCGACGGCATCAGCAGCAGTGCCGTCAGCGACGTGGCCAGCCAGTACGCCGTCACCGGTTTCCTTGAGGACTATTACTGCACCTCGGAAGCCTGGTCGGTCAAGACATCGGCCGAGCGGATCCTGAGCGCCACCAACTCCTGGCTGCATGCGCAGACACAGAAAAGCCAGTACCGCTACGACAAGGACAAAGGCTATGTGTGCACCCTGAGTGCCATGGTCATCAAGTCGACCACTGCGCATATTTTTCATGTCGGTGATTCACGCATTTACCGCCTGCGCGGCAAGGCGCTGGAACAACTGACCAACGACCACCGTGTGTGGATTTCCCAGGGCCAAAGCTATCTGGGCCGCGCGCTGGGCTTCAAGCCGCAGCTTGAGATCGACTACCAGACCCAGCAGGTGGAGCAGGGCGACATCTTTCTTCTGGCCACCGACGGCGTGTATGAACACGTCAGCGAATACGACATGGCCGGCCTCATCCACATCTGTGCCGACGAGCCTGGCGGGCTGGATATGGCAGCCAAGTCCATCGTCGAAAAAGCCCTGGAGCGAGGCAGTGGCGACAACCTCACGGCACAAATTGTCCGCGTCGATGAGCTGCCCAACGGGCAGGCCGGCGAGCTGCTCCAGCAGCTGTCGGGCCTGCCGCTTCCGCCCATCCTGGAGGCCAGGACGCAGTTTGACGGCTACACCATCATCCGCGAAGTGCACGGCAGCAGTCGCAGCCACATCTACCTGGCCACAGACAACGAAACGGGTGCGCTTGTCATCCTGAAAACCCCGTCGATAGACCTGGGTGGCGACGCGGCCTACCTTGAAAGGTTTTTGACAGAAGAGTGGATCGCCCGGCGCATCAACAGCGCACATGTGCTGAAGCCCTATGTACCGACCCGAAAGCGCCACTATGTGTATGTGGCCACCGAATACATCGACGGGCAAACGCTGAGCCAGTGGATGATTGACAACCCCCGGCCCGGCCTGGAAGCCGTGCGTGGGCTGGTGGAGCAAATCGCCAAAGGCCTGCGCGCGTTTCACCGGCTGGAGATGCTGCACCAGGACCTGCGGCCCGAGAACGTCATGATCGACAAGACCGGTACGGCGAAAATCATTGACTTTGGATCAACCCGCGTAGCCAGCCTAGTGGAAGCAGATGCGCCCGGCGGGCACAACGACATCCTGGGCACGGCCCAATATTCGGCGCCGGAGTATTTTGTGGGCGAGGGCGGTACCACGCGCTCAGACCTGTTCTCACTCGGGGTCATCACCTACCAGATGCTGACGGGCAAGCTGCCCTACGGCGCTGAAGTGGCCAAATGCCGGACCCGGGCCGCGCAAAGCAAGCTGCGCTATGACTCGGTGCTGTACGAAGACCGTGACATACCCGCATGGATAGACGGCGTGCTGCGCAAGGCCGTTCACCCCGATCCCGCCAAGCGCTATGGTGAGCTGTCGGAGTTCTTGTACGACCTGCGTCACCCCAACCAGTCATTCCTGGACAAGACCCGTCCGGCCTTGCTTGAGCGCAACCCGGTGGCGTTTTGGCGGGGTGTTTCGCTGGTTCTGGCTGTGGTCGTTGTGGTGCTGGTGGCGCTCAAGTCTGCCGGCGGATAGGCCTGCAACTTGCCCTTGTCTCAGACCTGCCCAGCTGTCGCT
>NZ_JBFUAZ010000445.1:0-5070 GCF_056406035.1 Polaromonas sp. P1_E1_2
ACGTCGATCTCGTTGTCGAAGTGGCCGATGTTGCAGACAATGGCCTGGTCTTTCATCTTCGCCATGTGGTCGTAGGTGATGACGTTCTTGTTGCCAGTGGCGGACACAAAAATGTCGGCCTTGTCAGCAGCGTATTCCATGGTCACGACCTTGTAGCCTTCCATCGCGGCCTGCAGGGCGTTGATGGGGTCGATCTCGGTCACCCACACCTGGGCGCTCAGGGCGCGCAGGGCTTGTGCGGAGCCCTTGCCCACGTCGCCGTAACCGGCCACCAGTGCGACCTTGCCGGCCACCATCACGTCGGTGGCGCGCTTGATCGCGTCGACCAGGGATTCGCGGCAGCCATACAGGTTGTCGAACTTGCTCTTGGTGACGGAATCGTTCACGTTGATGGCGCGCAGGGCCAGCGTGCCCTTGGCCGACATTTCATTCAAGCGCAGCACGCCGGTGGTGGTTTCTTCGGTCACGCCGATGATGTTTTTCAGGCGGCGGCTGTACCAGGTCGGGTCTTGCGCCAGCTTGGCCTTGATCGAGTTGAAAAGGCAGATTTCTTCTTCGCTGCCGGGCTTGGAGATCAGGCTGGCGTCTTTTTCGGCCTTGGTGCCCAGGTGCATCAGCAGCGTCGCGTCGCCGCCGTCGTCCAGGATCATGTTGGGGCCTTCTTCAGGCGTGCCCTTGGCACCGCTGAATTCGAAGATCTTGTGGGTGTAGTCCCAGTAGTCGGCCAGGGTTTCGCCTTTGATGGCGAATACCGGCGTGCCGGCGGCGGCGATCGCGGCGGCGGCGTGGTCCTGCGTCGAGAAGATGTTGCACGACGCCCAGCGCACTTCGGCGCCCAGGGCTTGCAGCGTTTCGATCAGCACGCCGGTCTGGATCGTCATGTGCAGCGATCCGGTGATGCGCGCGCCCTTGAGCGGCTGCGCCTTCGCGAATTCTTCGCGGATGGCCATCAGGCCGGGCATTTCGGTTTGTGCGATGTTCAGTTCCTTGCGGCCCCAGGCGGCAAGCGAAATATCGGCAATGGTGTAGTCGGTGGAAGGTTTCAGGACGGCGCTCATTTGGTAACTCCAAAAGTCATAGGTCAAATTGGGCAAAATAGCCACGAGCCTGTGTGTCAATCGGGGAGTTTGTTGTTAGCCTCACCCGGCTTGAAAGCACATGCGGGTGAGCGTGGTTGCAAATGAAAGTCCTGAGCCTAGACCACATGGAGTGGGTTGCAACGCTCCTCAGGAAGCCGTGATTATAACAAATCACCCCCGTCCAGGCTCACTGGCGTGTAGCCCGTTCCCCCCTCAAGGGGGCGGCGCCTGGGGCCGGCGAAGCCGGACCCTCGGCCCCCACTGGTGAAATACCCCCGCTGCATACGCCCTGAATCTTCAAGCCAGCATGAGCCGTGGAACCGGCTTTGCCGGGCCACAGGCGGGCGGCCCCCTCGGGGGGCAGCGACCCACACGAAGTGGGGAGCGTGGGGGCCACATTCAGTGCGAAAATTTCATGATGCAAGAACTCCAGCAGTGGCCTGTTACAGAACGTCAACTCATTACCGGCGTCTTCACCGATATCGACGACACCTTGACCACGGAGGGCGAAATCACACCCGATGCGCTGGAGGCTTTGGGCGAATTGAAAGCTGCAGGGTTCAAAGTCGTGGCGATCACCGGGCGGCCTGTCGGCTGGAGCGAGCCTTTCGCGGCGAGTTGGCCGGTGGATGCCATCGTGGCGGCACTGATGAAAAGCGAGGGCATGCACGCCACCGTCAGCAGCATCCACATCAACGGCTGGTATGGCAGCCACAACAAGCTCGAAGGCGCGCGCTGGATAGTCCGGCAGCTCTGGCAGCGCGACCTGGACGCCGAGATGGACCAATGGGTCTATGTGGGCGATTCGACCAACGACCAGCTGATGTTCAAGACCTTTGCCAACAGCGTGGGCGTGGCCAACATCGCGCGCTTTGTGCCGCAGCTGGCGCACCTCCCGCGTTATGTGACGCGGGGTGAGCGCGGTGCAGGTTTTACTGAGGTTGCACGCGCTCTGCTGGATTAACAACCGTGCCTGCCCCGCGTTAACTAAGCGGGTGCCGCGGATCGGGCTTTGCCCGGCCGCAGGCACCGTCCCCTGAAGGGGAGGGGACGCTACACGAAGTGAGCGTCAGCAGGGGTTAGCTATATTGGCGGCGCACTGAGCCCCACCGCAACCAAGCGCCCAAGGCGGCCACTGCCAATACAAGCGCAGCGTAGCCCTCCGCCGTGGCGGGCAGACCTAGCGGCGCAATCAAACGCCCAGCCAGCATGGCCGGCACGCTGAAGGCCAGATAGCTGGTGGCATACAGCGCGGCAAATAATTCAGCCCGCTGATGCGGCTGCGCCAGCGGCGCGAGGGTCTGCACCTGCGCAGAGAAAGCCGAGCCGCCGCCAAAACCGGCCAGCGCTGTTCCTGCAAAAAACAGCGCCACGGAGCGCGTGGCCAAAGACACGGCCACCAGCCCCGCACCCACAGCCAGCAAGCTCATGCCGACGGCGCTCATACGCACCGGCGTCAGGCTTTTCAACAAAGTCGGTGACGCGGCGCCCAACCCGAAAAAGGTGGCAATGGCCAGGCCGTTGACGATGCCGTCATGGATGCCGAAGATTTGCTGCAGCATGGAAGGCACCAGCGACAGGTACAGGCCCGCGAGCGACCACACCGCCAGCATCGTCGGCACGCCACGGAAGAATTCAGCGCGCGCCTGCACCGGTATCGAAATGCGCGGCACCAGCGAGGCCAATGCGCCGGGGCGCGGCGTGGCGCTTTCGGGCAGAAAGAGCGTAGCCACCGCACCCACGACGCAAATCGCAACCAGCACACCAAACACCAGCGGCACCGGGTGCAGCGCAAACTTGACGGCGATGCCGGTGAGCAACGCGCCCACAGCCAGCCCCGCCAGCGGCGAGACGCTGCCGATCATCGCGCCCAGGCGTTTTTGCGCGGCCGGTGCGGCCTCGACCACCGCCGCCGTCAGCGCGCCGCTGACCATGCCGGTCGCAATGCCCTGCACGATGCGCGCAGCGATGATGCCGTTAATGCTGTCGGCCAGCAAAAAGGTCAGCATCGCGCCGGCCTGCAGCAGCAGGGCGGTAAACACCACAGGCCGGCGGCCTATGTGGTCAGACAGCGAGCCCGCCACCAGCAGCGAAGCCAGCAGCGCAATCGCGTAAATCGCAAACGCCACCGTCAGCAACGCAGGGGAAAAGCCCCACTGCTGCTGGAAGACGACGAACAGCGGCGACGGCGCACTGCCCGCCACGAAGAACGCGAACAACAGGATCGCCAGCAGGGGGAAGGCGGCTGCGGGCGGCAGTTGCCAGCGGGGCGCCGTCGAGCGGGATGGTTGCAATGAGGGATTGGCGGGAGCAGCAGGGGTAGCCATGGGGAAACGCTCAACTTTCTTAAAGCTAATTTATTCGCGTTTGTGAATTCTATACCCGTTCAAAAATTAACGCAAATATCATTGCTTTTAGGCTAGAATTCGCCCTGATGAGCACCCTCCAAACACCCCAGAACAAACGCCCCGGCGGACGCAGCGCCCAGGTGCAAATCGTGGTGCGCARGGCGCTGGAAGAGCTGATTGCCCAGGAGGGCCGAGACAAAGTCACCGTGCCGGCCGTGGCCGAGCGCGCCGGCGTGAGTGCTTCCAGCATTTACCGGCGCTGGGGCGACGTGAACGGCCTGCTCGGCGAAACCGCCCAGCAGCGGCTGGACCCGAACCGCCCCTTGCCTGAGACGGGCGACCTGAAAGCCGAACTCACGGCCTGGGCCAAAGAACTGATCAACCACCTCAACAAGCCAGGCAATGCCTCGCTGCTGAAGGCCGCTGCCGCGCTGGCGGGATCAGAAGAAACCAACTGCCTGAAAAACCGCCGCAACGAAGCCACGGTTCTGGTCAAACGCGCCCAGACCCGCGGCGACGCCACACCCACCGTGCAGCAGGTGCTGGACCACATGATGGCCCCCATCATTTACCGGTTGATTTTTGGCGCTGGCGTTGAACCGACGCTAGCCGATCAGCTGGCCGACGAACTGTTTGCGCTAGCCAACCCCGTCAGTAAGTAAACCGAGAAGCCAGCAGAGGCCGCGGAACCGGCTTCGCCGGGCCGCCAGCCTCGTCCCCTGCAAGGGGAAAAGGGACTACACGCAGTGAGTCCCGATAGGGGTTTACCTGTTTCCCCGCGGAACCGGCTTTGCCGGGCCGCCAGCCTCGTCCCCTGCAAGGGGAAAAGGGATTACACGAAGTGAATCCCGATAGGGGTGTGCCTACTTTCAGTTGGGCTTGGCGAGGCCTAACTTATCGATCAGCACCTTCTCCCGCCCAACGGTGTCTTGCGCAAACTTCGTGTAGTCCGCGGAGCTCAGGTAGTTGGGCAGCATGTCGTAGCGGCCCAGCGCCGCAACATAGCTGGGTTCTTCCATCGCTTTCTTGAAGGCATCGTGCAGGCGCTTGACCACCTCGCGCGGCGTACCTTTGGGTGCGCCTATGCCAAAGGGCGAGTTCTGCACGATGTCATAGCCCAGCTCTTTCAGCGTGGGCGCGTTCGGGAATTTATCGAGCCGCTTCTCGCCCCAGGTATTGAGCACACGCAGCTTGCCGGCTTCGACCTGCGGCGCAAAGCCGGTGCTGTCGGCGCCCGCCATCAGCTGGCCGCTGACCAGTGCCAGCATCAGGTCAGCGCTGCCTTTGTAGGGCACGTGCTGCAGCTCGATGCCGGCCTTCTGCGCGATGAGCTCGGTCGTCAGGTGCGGGCTGGTCAGCGTGCCCGTCGAGCCGTAGGTCAGCTTGCCAGGGTTGGCCTTGGCATAGGCGACAAAGTCAGCCCAGGTCTTGAACGGGCTGTCGGCAGGCACCACGATGCCGAAGGCGTAGCCAGTCACGTTGATCACGTAGCTGATGTCCTTGACCGGGTCCCAGTTGATTTTGGTGGTGTAACCAAGGCGGAACACACCCAGCGGAATCTGCGCCAGCGTGTAGCCGTCAGCCTGCGCGCTTTGCAGTTGCTGGGCCGGCAGGGTGCCGCCCGCGCCGGGCTTGTTCTCGAC
>NZ_JBFUAZ010000446.1:0-3616 GCF_056406035.1 Polaromonas sp. P1_E1_2
GTCACCTTGAGCCCCCAGCAGCGCGCGCAAGCCCGGCTGAACTTCGGCAAGACCAAGGAACTCTCCAAGCAGCTCACGCCTGAAGAGAAAAAAGCCAAATGGGAAACCTACCAGGCTCTCAGCCCCGAAGAAAAGCAGAAGCTGGCCGCCAAGGCCAGTCCAAAGCCTACCGGAGCGGCAACAGCGGTGAGACCGGTGGCACCGCAAAAGCTGGCGCCCGTGACACCGCACCCGGTCAAGGCAGCCAGCAAACCTGGCCCTAAAATCACTGCTTTGCAACCTGCCTCAGCTGCTACGCCCGCCGCGCCGTCCGCAAGCGGTGCCGCAACAAGCGCCACGCCCCAACGCTAAACGCTACCGCAGYGGCTGGGCTTGGCCCATGCCTGCTGCCGTCACTGTGGCCAACCTTTATCGCGACATCTTTGACAGTCACAGACACCCTCCCTATTCCGTCTATTCCCCGCCGCATGGCCTGCTGGATGTACGAAGGCATGCTGATGTTCGGCGTGGTTTTTCTGGCCGGTTACCTCTTCAGCACATTGAGCCAGACCCGAAATGCCCTGGACAATCGCCATGCCCTGCAGGCGTTCGTGTTTGTGATTTTCGGTATTTACTTCGTCTGGTTCTGGGCCAAAGGCCAGACCCTGGCCATGAAGACCTGGAACATCCGCGTGGTCGACCTCAACGGTGCACCCGTCACCCAGAAACGTGCGCTGCTGCGCTATGCGCTGAGCTGGCTCTGGTTCCTGCCACCCTTGGCCGTGAGCTGGGCAATGGCGCTGCCAGGACGAGAAGGCGCCGTACTGACGCTGGGATGGGTCGCCATCTGGGCCATCCTGGCGCGCTTTCATCCGCAAAAACAGTTTTGGCATGACGCCTGGGCGGGCACGCGGCTCATCACCTGGGTCGCACCCGAAAAACCCGGGCGCAAGGGGAAAAACAAGGCCGGTATCGCCGGTACTGCGACCCATCAGCCCTAACATCAATGTGCCATAAAGCTGCGCGACAATGGCACCATGCCCGAACAAGTTCCGTTTCCCATGTCTGTGCCAGCGCCGCCATCTGATGTTGATGTCGCTGCTGCTGGCGCCACCTCCCGACTGGGCTCCAATGAGCCCGTCAACCCCCAAAAACACCGCAAGGGCCTGAGCCGCGTCTGGCACGCCACCGGCTATTCCGTTGCCGGCCTGCGCGCCGGCTGGCATGAAACCGCTTTCCGTCAGGAGGCGATCGCGTCGATTGTGCTGATCCCCGCCGCTTTCTGGCTGGGCCGTAGCTGGGTCGAAACGGTGCTCCTGGCCGGCACCGTCATCCTCATCATGATCGTGGAGCTGCTCAACACGGGCATTGAAACCGCCATCGACCGCATCGGCCCCGAATGGCATGACCTTTCCAAGCGCGCCAAGGACATGGGAAGTGCCGCCGTACTGCTCAGCCTGCTGCTGTGCGCAGGTACCTGGGCCCTGGCGCTGTTCCAGCGATTTGCCGCATGAACGCAAGCATCAACAAAGTGACCGATATCTCCAAACCTGCCTCCAAACCTGCTTTTTCCCTCTGCGTTTACTGCGGATCCCGTCCCGGCAACCAGCCCGAATTCGCCGCCATTGCCGCCCTCGTGGGCACCTGGATTGGCAAGCGCGGCGGGCAGCTGGTCTATGGCGGTGGCCGCAATGGCCTGATGGGCATCATGGCCGACGCTGCGCTGGCGGCCGGCGGGCGTGTCGTGGGAATCATCCCCAAGGCACTGGTGGAGAAGGAATGGGCCCACACCGGATGCACCGAGCTGCACATCGTGGAAAACATGCATGAGCGCAAATACCTGATGGCCGAGCATGCCGATGCGTTCCTGGCATTGCCCGGCGGCATCGGTACGCTGGAGGAATTTTTTGAGGTATGGACCTGGCGCCAGCTCGGCTACCACGACAAACCGGTCGGCCTGCTCAACATGAACGGCTACTACGACGCCCTGCTCGCGTTCCTGGCATCTTCGGTAAAAACCGGCTTCATGAATGACTGGCTGATGGACCTGATCCGAACCAGCAGCGATGCCGAATCACTGCTGGAAACGCTGGTACAGGCAGCCGGCATGACGCCAGGCAACACCCGCCTAGACCAGATCTAAAACGCCCCTGGGGATTTCCACCCATACCAGCAGGGGCCGCGGGACTGGCTTTGCCAGACCGCAGGCGCAGCGGCCCCACTACGTGAGGAAAGGGGCAGCGCGCCGCAGGCTCGAAGTGAAAAGCGTGGGGGCCTATTTAAGCGTGGGGGCCTATCTAGACCGCCGCTTCGTCTTCCTCACCCGTACGGATACGCACCACCCGCTCGACGCTGGTGATGAAAATCTTGCCGTCACCGATCTTGCCGGTGCGTGCAGCGCGAACGATGGCATCCACGCAACGCTCCACGTCTTCGGTCTTCACCACAACCTCAACCTTGACCTTCGGCAGGAAATCGACGACGTATTCGGCGCCACGGTACAACTCGGTGTGGCCCTTCTGGCGGCCAAAGCCCTTGACTTCAGTGACGGTCAGACCAGTCACGCCGCATTCGGCCAAGRCCTCACGGACTTCTTCGAGTTTGAAGGGCTTGAGGACGGCGGTAATTTGTTTCACTGAATATCTCCATTAATTCTAAATATCGTCAAAAAGGCATTTAGCGGCGTACAACGTGCAAGTGACTTCACCAGCAGGGGCCGCGGAACCGGCTTTGCCGGGCCGCAGGCGCAGCGGCCCCCTCGGGGGGCAGGGAGCTACGCGAAGCGAGCGACCGTGGGGGCCTCATTGCCGGAATCTGCTGGTAATAGGATAGCGCCAATCCTTGCCAAAGCTCCTGTGGGTGACCCTGATACCCACGGGCGCCTGGCGGCGTTTGTACTCGTTGATGCGGATCAGCTGGGCCACGCGCACGACCAGCGCGCGGTCAAACCCGGCAGCGGCGATGGCATCCACGCCCTGGTCGTTCTCCATGTAGCGCTCCAGGATGGCATCCAGCACCTCGTAGGGCGGCAGGCTGTCCTGGTCGGTCTGGTCGGGCCGCAACTCGGCGCTGGGCGGCCGCGTGATGATGCGCTCGGGAATCGGGTTGCTGCCCGTGCCGTACGGGTCGTTTTCGTTGCGCCAGCGCGCCAGGCGAAACACCGTGGTCTTCAGCAGGTCCTTGATGACCGCAAAGCCGCCGGCCATGTCGCCGTAGAGCGTGCAATAGCCGGTAGCCATTTCACTCTTGTTGCCGGTGGTCAGCACGATGGAGCCGAACTTGTTCGACAACGCCATCAAAAACACGCCACGGATACGCGCCTGGATGTTTTCCTCGGTCGTATCTTCCTTCAGGCCTTTGAACTCACCGGCCAGCGACGCCTTGAAGGCTTCGAACTCCGGCACGATGGAAATCTCGTCGTAACGCACCTTCACGCGCTCGGCCATTTCGCGTGCATCGATCCAGGAGATGTCTGCCGTGTAGGGCGAAGGCATCATCACTGCGCGCACCTTGTCAGCGCCCAGCGCATCCACCGCCACCGCCAGCACCAGGGCCGAGTCAATGCCGCCCGAAAGCCCCAGAATGGCACCCGGAAAACCGTTTTTACCGAGGTAGTCGCGCACGCCCAGCACCAGCG
>NZ_JBFUAZ010000447.1:0-3613 GCF_056406035.1 Polaromonas sp. P1_E1_2
ATCTGGTATTTGCCAGACGCCCTCTCCGGAAGCCCAGCATTGAGCACCACATGGTAGGCTTCGGCATTGGCGCGCGTCGACTCAACGGCAGCCKGGTCGATGTCGACGGCATCGATTTCGGTCGCGCCGAACTTCGCCGCACCAATGGCCAGGATGYCGGAACCGCAGCCGTAATCCAGGACACGGCCGAGGTTGTTGCCTGCAGCGCCCTGACCAGCCACCCATCGAAGGCACATGCGCGTGGTCGGATGGGTGCCGGTGCCGAAGGCCAAGCCTGGATCCAGGCGAATCACCTGTTTGGCCTCGGCAGGCGGCTCATGCCAGGTCGGCACGATCCAGAATTCGGGGGTGATATCGACCGGCGCGAACTGCGACTGCGTGAGCCGCACCCAGTCTTGTTCCGGCACAGGCTGAACAGCCACCACGCTGCAGGCTGCAAAGAAGTCCTGGGCAGCCAGCACGCCCGCCGCATCGCGCGCCAGAGTTTCAGTGGCAAACAGCGAGACGATTCGCGAACGCTCCCAGCCAGCCCTGGGCGGTGGCATATCGGGTTCACCGAACAAAGCCTGCTCAGCCGGCGTCTGCGCATCGGCGTCTTCCACCGACACACTGAGCGCGTCGAGCGCGTCGAGCGCCTCGCTAAGGGTTTCGACTTCGTCGACAGGAGCCAGCAGGATCAGTTCAAACATCGTTCATCACCAGTTGTACGCCGAGGCGACAGGTATTCAATTCAAGCCGGGGCCGCGGGACTGGCTTTGCCAGACCGCAGGCGCGGCGGCCCCCTCGGGGGGCAGGAAGCTACACGAAGTGAGCGATCGTGGGGGCCACATCCACCGTGGGGGCTTTATCTCTCTCGTTTGGAGAGCCACTCTTCAAGGTAGTGGATATTGGTACCGCCGTCCATGAACTTGGCGTCCACCATCAGTTCGCGGTGCAACGGGATGTTGGTGTTGATGCCTTCCACCACGGTTTCGGCCAGCGCCGTGCTCATGCGGGCCAGCGCCTGCTCACGCGTATCACCGTGAACAATGATCTTGCCGATCATCGAGTCATAGTTGGGCGGCACAAAGTAGTTGGCATAAATATGCGAGTCCACCCGCACGCCCGGTCCGCCCGGCGTGTGCCAGGTCGTGATACGGCCCGGCGAAGGGACAAACTTGTAGGGATCTTCCGCGTTGATGCGGCATTCAATCGAATGGCCTTTGAGCTGGATGTCGCGCTGGGCAAAAGGCAGCTTTTCACCGGCCGCCACCATGATCTGGGTGCGCACGATGTCCACGCCGGTGATCCATTCGGTGACCGGATGCTCGACCTGGACACGCGTGTTCATCTCGATGAAGTAGAACTCGCCGTTTTCGTAGAGAAACTCAAAGGTGCCCGCGCCACGGTAGCCGATCTTTTTGACGGCGGCGACGCAGCGCTCACCAATGCGCTCGATCAGCTTGCGCGGAATCCCGGGCGCCGGCGCTTCTTCGATGACTTTCTGGTGGCGGCGCTGCATGGAACAGTCGCGTTCACCCAGCCAGACCGCATTCTTGTGCTGGTCCGCCAGAATCTGGATTTCGATGTGCCGCGGGTTCTGCAGGAATTTCTCCATGTAGACCTCGGGGTTGCCGAAAGCCGCGCCGGCTTCGGCCTTGGTGGTCTGCACCGCGTGCAGCAGGGCTGCCTCGGTATGCACCACGCGCATGCCGCGCCCGCCGCCACCGCCGGCCGCCTTGATGATGACGGGATAGCCGACCTGCTTGGCAGTGCGCTTGATGACGACCGGGTCATCGGGCAAGGCGCCTTCGGAGCCAGGTACACAGGGCACACCGGCCTTGATCATGGTCTGCTTGGCCGAGACCTTGTCGCCCATGATGCGGATTGATTCCGGCGTGGGGCCAATGAACTTGAAGCCGCTTTTTTCCACGCGCTCGGCGAAGTCGGCGTTTTCGCTCAGGAAACCATATCCGGGGTGGATGGCTTCAGCATCCGTCACCTCGGCTGCCGAGATGATGGCGGGCATGTTGAGGTAGCTGTCTTTGGAAGGCGCCGGGCCGATGCAGACCGACTCGTCGGCCAGCTTGATGTATTTGGCCTCGCGGTCGGCTTCGGAATAGACCATCACGGCCTTCACGCCGAGTTCGCGGCAGGCGCGCTGGATGCGCAGGGCAATCTCACCCCTGTTGGCGATCAGTATTTTCTTGAACATGCGTCGGTAAGCCTGGTTTGGAAAGGAGGCAAGGCGCCCGCTTACTCAATGATGAAGAGGGGTTGGCCGTATTCGACAGCCTGGCCGTTTTCCGAAAGAATCTTGGTGACAGTGCCCGATTTGTCGGCTTCGATCTCGTTGAGGATCTTCATGGCCTCAATGATGCAGATGGTTTCGCCTTCCTTGATGACGCTGCCCACTTCGACAAAAGGCTTGGCGCCGGGGCTGGCAGAGCGGTAGAAAGTGCCCACCATGGGCGACTTGACGGCATGCCCGGCGGGGGCTGCGGGCGCCGCCTCGGCGATCGGTGCGGCAGGCGCGCCGGCCGCAGGCGCCGCTGCGGGAGCTGCTACCATGGCAACCGGCTGCTGCATCACCAGGGGGGCGCCGCTGGATTTGACAATACGCACCTTGCCTTCGGCTTCAGTGATCTCCAGCTCGGAGACGTTGGACTCTGAGACGAGGTCGATCAGGGTCTTGAGTTTTCTTAAATCCATAGGTTCTCTCCAACGACGGTAGATGCTGGCGCGGGATCTCGGCGCAGCTTTTTTGACTGAAAGGCTGGAAACGGCAGGCACTTGACGCGGCCACCGATCTTCCTTCTTTTTTCACTTACTTTCTGCTTTTACGCTTTAAAGCGCTTATCAGTTAATTACTGCGGGGGACGAGCCAGGCGGCTTACCCCGGGAAAGCGCAGAGTGTACATCAAGCCGGAGGCCATTCCCAACCGTCTGGCGGCTGGCCGCTCCGCCTCAAAAACCCCGCGGAAGATACCGTTAGAGGCTGTTCCCGGCTGTTACCGAAGGTTTCGATGCAGCACGGCCCATCAGCAATGCCTTGCGCCTAATTGAGCTTGGCCCAGAGCGCCAGGTCTTCCGGCAGGACCTTGCCGATCTTGCGGTGAAGCAGTTCACCCGAGGCGCTGAACACCGCGGTAAAAGGCAAACTGCCGGCGATATTGCCCAGTGACTTGCTGAGCTCCGTTCCACCCAGGCCGGCCATGCCGACCGGGAAATGCAGCGGTCTGGTTTGCAGCCAGGTTCGCACCGCGCTGGGCTGATCGACAGCCAAACCCAGCACTTGCAGGTTTTTATCGCGATTTTCCTGATAGAAGTAATCCAATAAAGGCAATTCCTCTACGCAGGGCGGGCACCAGGTGGCCCAGAAATTCACCAACAGCAGCTTCCCGCGAAAGCTGCTCAAGGACAGGTTCTTGCCGTCGGGCGTGTCGAAGTTCAGGCTCCAGAATGCGTCGGTCGCACTGCCAGATGGGCTGCCGGGAGTAGGCACCACCACCTTTTCATCCACTGCATGGGGCTGGAATTTCCACCAGGCGACGCCTGCACCCGCCAGGCCGGCCAAGGCGGCGGCGGCGCCATAAAGCATGTTTCTGCGATTCACGTGTTTGAAGTTCCGGTT
>NZ_JBFUAZ010000448.1:0-3905 GCF_056406035.1 Polaromonas sp. P1_E1_2
ATCCACGCGCGGGCAGGGATGTCCGCGAAAAATTTGGCTTTGATCTGCATGAAATAAGGCGTTGCCAGGGCCCATTTTGCAAAGTCATCGAAATCCTGGCGTTGAATTTCGAGTAATTTRAATTTCAGCAGAACCTTAGCAGCATGGTGCGCATGCCTGGGCGGATTGCTTACAAATGAATTCAACCGCTGACGTGCTAGCGTTAGCACCTCGGAGGTATAGGCAAAGACACGGCCGTGCCCGGGAATGACGATTTTGGGGTTCAATTGCTCAATCAAATCCAGAGTCGCGGCGACCTCAGTGAATGCATCGGCACCTTCCAGCTCGGGAAACACCACGCCGAAGCCGTTCTCCCACAAAGCATCGGCAGAAATAAGCACACGACTTTGGGGTTCAAAGAAAATCAGCGAGTGCGGGTCATGCCCAGGTGCCGCATGAATCTGCCACATCTCGGACCCGAACCGCATGGACCCACCCGGCTTCATCGCATCAGTGAAGGTGAACCGTGGGCACAGCTGACCGGTCGGAAAATAAGTCAGCGCCACGGGATCCCAGTCGGCTACTTGTTGTGCATGGCCAGGAGGAATAAGGGTATGCAAATCGGGATAACGCGCCTGCAAGGCAGCATTGCCGCCGCAGTGATCGCTGTGCAGGTGCGTGTTGACGAGAATATCGAGAGGACGGAACCCGAGGACGGACTCGATCAACGACAGCGTTTGCGGCGCGTGCGTGCAATAACCACTGTCAACCAGCAAGGTTTTTCCACCGCCGGTGAAAAGAATATTGTTTGCAGAGAGCCAGCCGCGCTCAAAAACCTGCATTCCTGCGGGTAAATCAGGCTTGGCCATCAGAAGCTAGCAAACCCTGCAGCGCTTCAGGCCGCCGTTCGCAGTTCACGCCTGAGGATTTTTCCAACGTTGGTTTTGGGCAAGTCATCGCGAAATTCAATGTATTTGGGGCGTTTGTACCCAGTAAGGTGCTGTTTGCAATAGGCGCTCACATCGTCTTCGGTCAGTGTAGGGTCATTTTTCACCACAAAAACCTTGATAGCTTCGCCCTGCTTTTCGTCGGCAATGCCAATGGCTGCGCACTCAACAACGCCTGGGCACAGGGAAATGACGTTCTCAAGTTCATTGGGGAACACATTGAATCCCGAAACAATGATCATGTCCTTCTTGCGATCGATGATTTTGGTGTAACCGCGCTCGTCCATGATGCCAATATCACCGGTGCGCATGAAGCCATCGGAGGTGAACGCCTTTTTGTTCTCTTCAGGCTGCTGGTAATAGCCCGTCATGACTTGCGGACCCTTGATACAGATCTCGCCGGATTCGCCAAGTGCGAGCGATAGGCCATCGTCATCCTTGATGGCGATTTCGATGCTGGGCAACGGCAGGCCGATGGTGCCGGTGAACTCCTTGTTCATCACCGRATTGTTGGTGCCGATGGCGCAAGTCTCGCTCATGCCCCAGCCTTCAATCATGGGGCAACCTGTAACCTGCAACCAGTGTTTCGCCGTACCTTCGGACGCGGCCATGCCACCCGCCTGCGAAACACAAAGGGCGGAGAAATCTACCGTCTTGAACTGAGGGTGCTGAAGCAACGCATTAAAAAGCGTGTTGACGGCCGGCAACATGTGAAACGGACGCTTCTTGAGCACCGCGATGAATTTACCGAAGTCACGCGGATTCGGAATGAGTGTCAGATGAGCTCCCCAACGAATCGAGAGCAGGCATAGCGTCAGCGCGAAGATGTGATACAGCGGCAAAGCAGCGATATTGTTTGTCTTGCTGACATCGCCTATCCGCTCTAGAGCCGGCGTGAACCATTCTTCAGCCTGAAGAATGGCCGCAACGATATTGCGATGCGTGAGTACGGCGCCTTTTGACAATCCGGTTGTGCCGCCGGTGTATTGCAAAAAGGCGATTGAATCCAGTGTGGTCTGCGCAGGCCTGAGAGGCAGGCGGCTACCTTCGGCAATTGCGCGATTGAAGGCTGTCACGGTGCGCCCGTTTGCAAGCGGCAATTTGTAGGCGGGCACCAGCTTGGCCAGGTGGCGAACTGCGAAGTTGATCCATTGGCCATACCAGAAGCCCAGCAAATCACCCATGGACGCCATGACGACGTTCTTCACTGGTGTGCGCTCAATCACTTCCGCCAGTGTGGCAGCGAAGTTCTCCAGAATGACGATGGTAGTGGCCCCGGAGTCGCGTAACTGGTGTTCCAGTTCACGGGCGGTGTACAGCGGATTGACGTTGACGCAGGTATAGCCTGCCCGCAGGATGGCCGACATGGTGACTGCAAACTGCGGAACATTTGGCAGCATGATCGCAACCCGCGCCCCGCTCTCAAGACCCAAGCTTTGCAGCCAGGCACCTAAAGCCGACGACAGCTCATCGAGCTGTCCGTACGTCATCCAGCGATCCATGCAAACCGAAAAAGGTTTGGCCGCGTTTTTCTTGAACGAGTCCTCCAGCAGATGATTCAACGAGCGGAWCTGCTCGGTGTCGATCTCGTGTGAGACGCCTGCGGGATAACTTTTGAGCCAATGCTTGTTCATACACACTCCTTGCGGCCCATTGTGAAAGCCGCGCAGTGGAATCCTTATGGGGCTTGTCCTAATGCCGGCGTGGCATTACGGTCCGGCAGCCAGCAAATGGCCCAATCTGGTCTCGCAGGTGACAGCATCGTCCGCGAACAGGGTATGAATCCAGGCCGTTTCGCGGTCCTTGATCAAGCGCAGGAACTCGTCGGCTCCGCGCATGTTGGCAAAGGCGTCAAAGCCGGTTTCCAGAAAGTGCTGCAGGGAGTTCAACCCCGCCGCGGCAGCTGGCCCTCTCATCATCTTGAGCAGCGTGCGAAGGCCGAACGTCCGCGTCAGGCGGTTGAGTTCGTCCCCAAGGTGCAGGACAACTTCAAGCTGCCGGGTGCGTGCGGC
The DNA here is from genome assembly GCF_056406035.1 of Polaromonas sp. P1_E1_2. Classification (NCBI taxonomy): domain Bacteria; kingdom Pseudomonadati; phylum Pseudomonadota; class Betaproteobacteria; order Burkholderiales; family Comamonadaceae; genus Polaromonas; species Polaromonas sp. P1_E1_2. Next base: position 2,939 of record NZ_JBFUAZ010000448.1, read on the forward strand.
TACATCCCCGACCCGGCGCCAGCACCGGATGTATCTCCCACAGTCGCCGCTTTCCGGGATGGCTGCGGTGTCCGCCAGCCATTCCCGCGCCATGAGGTCGTCGAGTTTCTCCGTCAGCGCGTGCACTTCCGCCAGCGCGGCAGCCGTGCTGACAACAGGTTGCGGGAAAAGTTTGGCGATGGTGCTTGCGATACGCGCAAACTGCTGGTCGCGTTCGGCGTAGTCTTTGTCGCTGTACAGCTCCTGCAGGAAGAAGGTGGCGGCAGTTTTATACCGCGGGCTGTGCAGCAGGTCCGAGTAAGTGGCCTGAAAACGGCGCGCCTGAAACCGTTTGACCTCCGCGCTCGCCCTGGCCAGCGGTGGGTCTGCCGCGTGCTGCTGCCGAAGCTGCGCAACGGTTTGCAGTGCGTGATGAATTTGTTGTGCGGATGCGTCCATACAAACCCGGAGTTTATCTAGGTACGGCCCCCTATAGAAACCTAAATGCGCATGAGAAACTTCCCGGATGCAAAGAAGAACGCTTCTCAAGCTCGGTGCCGCGTCGGCGGCCGTGCTGGTTGTCGCCGGCGGCGCTGCTGCTTTGCTGCAGCCTGGCCTGACCGGGGGAGTCTTGACTCACTCGGGGCGTGAGATTTTTTCCGCCGTGGGCCGCGCCGTTCTGGATACGACCAGCTGGCCAATGTTGGGCTATCCCGGTCCCGTCAAAATCTGAAGCCATCGAAAGCAGCATGAGTCAACTGAAAGACCCGATCCGCGAAGGTATTGCGCGCGGCTGGAAAGTCATGGGTGGCGCGCTCGGCCCGGTACCTGAAAAAATCACCTGTGACGTCGCCATTATCGGCAGCGGCGCAGGCGCCGGAGTCACGGCCGAGCTGTTGGCCAAGGCCGGCTTGCAGGTGGTGCTCGTTGAAGAAGGCCCGCTTAGAAGCAGCTCGGATTTCAACCAGAAAGAGTCAGAGGCCTATCC
>NZ_JBFUAZ010000449.1:0-3591 GCF_056406035.1 Polaromonas sp. P1_E1_2
CTCCATGGCGCGCTGTTCACGGCCGCCGCGCGTATTGCGCAGGCCTTGTTGCATCGCAGGGTCGTTGGCGTCGAAGCCCAGGCCAACAATGTGGACCGTTTGCCCCGCGAAGGTCACAGACACCTCGGTGCCCGTGAGGTAGTGCATGCCCTGCGCTTTGGCAGCGGCGGCGGCACGGTGCTGGCCGCCTATTTCGTCGTGGTCTGTCAGGGCCCAGAGTTCGACCCCGTTGGCCTTGGCCCGTTCAGCCAGTGCCTCCGGTGTCAGCGTGCCGTCTGACACCACAGAGTGGCAGTGCAGGTCGGCATTCAGGATGTTTTTGGGAGTCACTGAGCCATTTTAGGCTTTGCAGGGTATTGGTGCAGGCCGGCTGCAATCTCCCTGACCCCAGAAGGCTCGCTTTGCGCGTGCGCGCGATGCCCTTGCACTGAAGGCGGTTTTGAGATGTTTCAGGCCGCCAGCCCAATATAGGCAAGCGCGATCAGCTATAAATTTAATAGCGTTCTCTGCCTCGCCGGATATGCGTCACTACGCTTGAAATGACCGGTTGCTATGAAATATATAGCTACTTGCGCCCGTTCCTGTTGGGCTGCAGCCTTAAAGCCCCAAGGCAGTGAGTTCCGGCGAGAGTTTCTCCCACGGCACATCAAAGCCTGGCTGGCTGCGCTGCGGTGGCGGTGCATGGCTGCGCAGGGCCCAGTGGGCGCCGGCCAGCACGCTGTCGATCAGCGGCACGCTCACCCCGGGTTGCAGGGTCGCGGCCATGCCTGCCAGGCCTGCACCACCCAGAATGACGGCCTGCGCGCCCAGCTGGCGCACCGCGTCGCGGCAGGCCTGGGCGAGCAGGGTGCGCGCGGCGGCAGGGTCGGCCGCAAGCTGCGCCCCGGTCGGCGCAACGGTGTGGATGCCGGCCAGCGAAGGCGCATGGCCCAGCGCCTGGGCCAGCCGCTGCAGCATTGGCCCCCAGCGCTCGCCCCCGGTGACGATGGCAAAGCGTCCATGGCGCGCCGCCTCGATGAAGGCCGCCTCGGCCAGGCCGGTCACCGGCACCGGGCTGCTTTCGCGCAGCGCCAGCAGGCCAGGGTCGCCAAAGCAGCCGATCAGCACCGCATCAGGCGTTTCAGGTGCGCCACCTGTTTCACCTGTGCTGGCCAGCGCAGCGGCCCAAGCGTCCAGCGTGGCGTGAGACGCGACGGCATAGCTGGCTTCGTCCGAAATATAGGGCGCACCGAAACGCGCAGTGACGGTGCGCACCTGCACGTGCAGCCCGGCGGCGGCCTGTACGTGGGTCTGCAGCAGCGCACTGACCGAAGCCGACGTATTCGGGTTGATGACCAACAGCTTACGCATTGCACACGCCCTGAATCTTCAACCCAGCATGAGCCGCGGAACCGGCTTTGCCGGGCCGCAGGCGGGCGGCCCCCTCGGGGGGCAGCGCATTACACGAAGTGAAAAGCGTGGGGGCCATCAACTAAACAGCGTGGACAAGTCGGGCGCATCGTCGGCCGGCGGCGTGAACTGCAGCTGCGACTCCAGCCGCGTCAGGTGTTCGCGCATGTGGCGCGCGGCTTCCTGGACGTCGCGCAGGCGAATTGCGTCCAGCAGCTTGCGGTGCTCGCGGCAGCCGCAGGCGGCGGCTTCGTCGCGGCTGTCCTTGTGGGACGTGCTGTAGGTCATCAGGATCAGCGACGTGCGCGAGGTCAGCTCGCGCAGGATGCGGCCCAGCGTCTGGTGGCCGGCGCGCTCGGCGATCTGCAGGTGAAAGTCGCCTGACAGGCGGATGGCGCGGTGCATGTCGCCGGCCAGGCGCGCGGCTTCTTCGTCGTCGATGCAGCGTTTGAGCTGTTGCATGTCGGCCTCGCTCGCCTTGGCAATGAACAGCTCCACCAGCGTGGGTTCAATCAGCCGGCGCACCTCAAAGACTTCGCGCGCCTCCTGCTCGGTAGGCTGGGCCACAGTAGCGCCGCGGTTGGGAATGAGGGTGACGACCTGCTCATTGGCCAGGCGCACCAGCACCGGGCGTATGCGCGTGCGCGACACGCCGAAGGCACCGGCCAGCTTGTCTTCGACCAGCTTGGTGCCCGGCGGCAGGCGGTGGTCCAGGATGGCCGAGATCACGCGCTCATACATTTCGCTATCGGTCAGGGGAGTGGCTGTCGTTGCCTCGCTCATCGGGTGCCTTTCTTTTGCCGGCGGCCCAGCCACCAGGCCAGGCCCAGGGCCAGCGCCATGACCAGCAACGACACCACAGTGGTGACGGTACCCAGAGCATAAATGGACGGCGTGGTGACGGTGGTCGTCAGTCCCTGCAGCTCCAGCGGCAGGGTGTTCACGTCGCCGATGGCCTGCGAGGTGCGGGCGATTTCGTCCCAGCTCAGGGTAAARCCRAACATGCCGATGCCCACCACCGAAGGCGCAATCAGCGGCAGCACCACATGSCGGAAGCCCTGCCASGGCGTGGCGCCCAGGTCGCGCGCGGCTTCTTCGTAGGCCGGGTTGAAGCGGTTGAAAATCGCGAACATGATCAAAAGGCCAAAGGGCAGCGTCCAGGTCAGGTGCGCACCCAGCGCCGACGTGAACAGCCCCAGCGACGTGCCGTAGCCTTCCAGTGCATCGGCCATGCCGAAAGCCTCCAGCGCTTTCTTGACGCCGGTGTCGAGCAGGCGGAACTCCAGGCCAATGCCCAGCGAAACGATGATGGACGGCATGATCAGGCTGGCCACCACCACAAAAAACAGCGTGTTGCCGCCCGCGAGCTTCTTGCGAAAAGCCAGGCCGGCCAGCACCGACAGCAGCACCGTGAAAGCCATCACGGCCAGGCCCAGGCCCAGCGAGCGCTTGAGCGCCGCGCCGATGTCGACCACGCCCAGCCCTTCGGCCAGCTTGTAAAACCAGTGCAGCGACACGCCGCGCAGCGGAAACGTCAGCCCGCCTTCAGGCCCCTGAAAACTCAGCACCACGATGACAAACATCGGGCCATACAGGAACAGCACAAACAGCGCAAAGAATGCGGCCAGGAACCAGAAGCCGGCGGAGCGTTTTTCGGACATAGTTAGAACCTTCGCAGAAGGGGCCGCAGCGCCGGGCCGCCCCAAGCAAGGCCAGCCCCCTCGGGGGGCAGCGCAGTACACGAAGTGACAAGCGTGGGGGTCATAGCTCTTTTCGAATGTCGACCAGCCGCGTTAAAGCCCAGATGATCATCAGCACGATGGCCAGCAGGATCACCGCATTGGCCGCCGCCAGCGGAAATTGCAGGTAAGAGGTCTGCACCTGGATGATCTTGCCGATGGAGGCAATCTGCTGGCCGCCCATGACGCCGATGGTCACGAAGTCGCCCATCACGATGGTGATGACAAAAATCGAGCCGATGATGATGCCCGTGCGCGACAGCGGCACGATGACGTTCCACAGCGTTTGCCAGGCCGAGGCGCCGCTGTCATTCGCCGCTTCGATCAGGCTGCGGTCTATGCGCATCATCGAATTGAWGATCGGCACGATCATGAACATGGTGTAGAGGTGCACAAACGCCAGCACCACCGAAAAATCAGAAAACAGCAGCCACTCCACGGGCTGGTTCACGATGCCCAGGCC
>NZ_JBFUAZ010000450.1:0-3577 GCF_056406035.1 Polaromonas sp. P1_E1_2
CCACGGGCTTCGGATTGGTTTTCGGCTTGCCCGGCACAGTTCCCAGCAGCCACAGATTCAGGCCTGCGTGCCGGCTGATAAGCAGCGCGGATACGACGGGGCCAGCAATCCCGGCGGCGAGTCCCAGCGTCATCAGGACATAGGTGTCCGTGATACCCAATTTCCTGAAGGCGATACGGCTCGCTGCCGTAAAAAAAACATGCAGCAGGTAAATCGCAAATGAGAAGGATCCAATGTAGGCCAGGGGCGCGAAACTCCAGCCACTCCGCAAAAGAAGAAAGGCGCTTGAGACGCCGAGCGCCAGTGCGGCCACAGAACTTCCCTGCTCGGAAAATTGCGGAAAAAGCATGGCCCCGGTAGCGGCGCAAATAAATACGGCCGCCGCCACAAGCCGGGCCGTTGGCGTCCCGATGTCAAATCGTTTGCAGGCAAGCCCGGCCAGGAAAAAAGGCAGAAGGTAAACAGCGCCGCGGGCGGCGAAATAGTTGGGTGGGCTGAAGTAGTCAAACAGCACCGTGCTGAGCGCCCAGGCCACTGCAAATCCGGTCGCAGTAGAAAGTGCGTTGAGGTGTTCCAGCAGCAGAACAACCAGGAAGACAATAAAAAGCGCTTCAAGAAACCAGAAGTGCCCCACGGGCTCAATGTGCAACAGCCACCACTGGTTGACCGATGAGTTGGCGCCTGGCGTGAAGGCCTGCACGACGGCAAAAATAGTTCCCACCGTAATCAGGGGGAGCAGCAGCCGCCGGACCTTGCCTTTAATGAATTCAGCAGCATTGCCTTCATAGGGGCGAAATGCATACACATAGCCTGAGATGAAAGAGAAGAGCGGCATGCGGATATAGGCCAGCCCTTCATTGAACATCTGCAACCAGTGCCCCTCCGGAACCTTCAGGCCCACTGAGGGCGTATCCCCTACCACATGAAACAGAACCAGCAAGATGCAGGCGATGCCTCTTACCGTATCCACTTCCATGCTGCGCTTCATTTTCTTACCGGTCATCAGCCTTGCGTTCCTCTTCTTGTTTCTTTGCTGTTTTGCTCGCTGCAACTGCGTGCACAAATTATGTGCGCAGCGTAGTCAATAGCAGCCACGGCCGTGCGCCAAAAGAAAGCAAACTGTTGCAAGCCGTATCGTTTTGCGAAGCAACTGCCATCAAGCGCACAGCTGTTACGTAGTTGCAACCAATACGCGCGGGGTCTGACATCTCAATTGCATGCCTGCCACCCTACACTGAGTCGTCTTGTTCCTACATCAACTGTGCCGTCTTTGGTATTGCGACTTATACCAAGCTAGACGATTCTCAGTGGGTCCCTTCTGCCACGCCTGCACACGCAGGCAGGGGGCAGAACAAAACACAGGAAGTGATATCAAGGCATGAAATCTCACGCTCCGCTTTTCAGCGAAGATCCTGCGCACTATACGGCGCTGATAACGCAGGCTACGGCCATCACCCGGCACGCCGACCTGCTCGAATGGTTGCGCGGTGACGTCCAGTATTCCCTTCCACATGACATCCTGATGGTGGGCTGGGGCGACTTTCAGGAAGGTGCTATCCAGCACGACATTCTTTCTGAATTGCCTGGCGTACGTTCTTATGCAGCCGGTACAGACGGCGTGCCCTTTTTGCTTGGCCGGCTTCATGACCACTGGGTGGCGGCCGGCGGGCAGCCCTGCCTCCTCAATTTCAGCCAGTTCGAATATTTGCTGGGCAATGCGAGCTTGCCGGGCTCCTTCACCCGTACCCTGGCGGGTATGCGCTCGGTGCTCGTTCACGCGATGCATGACGAAAGGGCGCACCAGGACTGTCTGTATGCGTTTTTCCGTGCAGATGAGATTCCCAGGGAGTCTGGGCTGAAGGCCATGAGGATGCTGATGCCTGCCATTGATAACGCGCTGCGGCAGATGGCGCTGTTGCCACAGCAGCACCCGCAAGCCGCCGTTACGGTACGCAACGGAGCCGACGACGCGTCCGGCCTGAGCGAACGTGAAACGCAAATCATGGCCTGGGTCGCCATGGGCAAAACCAATGCCGAGATCGGAACCATCCTCAACATCAGTGGCTATACGGTGAAGAATCACATGCAGCGCATATTCCAGAAGCTCAACGTATTTAACCGGGCCCAGGCTGTCTCCAGGATTACGCGGGTGAGCTTGCATGGATGATGTCAATCCGCTCAATTCAGCCTCGGCATGGCTTAACCGGCGCGAACCCCGCTCCATGGGGTTGGGTCGAAGTCATCTTTTCACCGCAGTGGAGGCCGCGCTGGACCCTCTGGTTCTGGTGTTCTCGCTCTGGGGACTGGCTTTGTTCTTTGAAGGGTCGGTGCGTCCTGCCTATCTAATTTTGTCGGTCATCGTGTTTTCGCTGACGTTTCCCGGTACCTCCCAATTGCGTTTGCCCGTGTGGAAGGTGTTCTCAAAGATTGCATTTCACTGGATATGGATTGCCGGCTTGTTGCTGCTGACGGGTTTTGCCACCGAATATTTCTATAAATTTTCCATGACGGTACTGGTTAACTGGCTATGGGTCGCGCCGGTTGCCCAGGCGGGTGCGCATGTGGCTCTGCGTGCTGCSGCTCCGCAGTTGCTGAAATTGCAGGGGGCGGTTCGGGGTGCTGTCATCGTCGGTATGAACGAGCAGGGCGTTTCTCTGGCCCGGCACATCACAGGTTCGGCGTATTCGGGCATTGATTTGAAGGGTTTTTTCGACGACCGCGGGGAAGACCGCAGGGAGTCACAGGATGACTACCAACTGGTGGGAAAAATTGACGACCTTCCGGCTTACGTCAAGCAGCACCGTATCCAGTTTATTTATCTGTCCTTGCCCATGGCATCGCGGCCGCGCATCCTGCAGGTGCTTGATGGCCTGAAGGACACCACAGCGTCGATTTATTTTGTCCCCGACATGTTCATTACCGACCTGATACAGGGCCGCAGCGATTCGGTCTGCGGGGTCACGGTGATATCTGTCTGCGATACGCCGTTCCGGGGTGTCAGCGGCGTACTGAAGCGGGCCAGCGACATCGCGCTGTCACTGCTGATCCTGTTGCTGATTTTTCCGGTCATGCTGGTGATCGGGATCATGGTCAAGCTTGACTCTCCGGGGCCTGTCATTTTCAAGCAGCGGCGCTATGGCTTGGACGGTGAGCAGATTCTGGTCTACAAGTTCCGGTCCATGGCTGTTACCGAGGACGGTGGCACGATTCAACAGGCTCGCAAGAATGACATGCGGATCACCCGCCTGGGCGCTTTTCTGCGCAAAACCTCGCTCGACGAATTACCGCAATTCATCAACGTATTGCAAGGGCGCATGAGCATCGTCGGCCCGCGACCGCACGCCGTGGCACACAACGAGATGTATCGCTCTCTCATCAAGGGCTACATGGTTCGCCACAAGGTCAGGCCCGGCATTACCGGCTGGGCTCAGGTGAATGGGCAGCGCGGCGAAACCGACACGCTCGACAAGATGCAGTCGCGTATCGATTGCGACCTGGATTACCTGCGCAACTGGTCGCTGCAGCTCGATTTTTTCATCATTCTGAAAACGATCCGCCTGGTCTTCAAGGACAGTGC
>NZ_JBFUAZ010000451.1:0-3576 GCF_056406035.1 Polaromonas sp. P1_E1_2
GGCGCGTACGCCGCGGTGCGGCCCTCGCAACGGCCAGGCGCGTGTTCTCCAGCACCATCACACCGCACTCCAGCGGCACCTCGCTGGCATCGCCGATCGGCCGGCCCTTGGCGTCGAAACCGAGCACATACCAGCACTCACCGCCCAGGTCGAGGTAGGCGGCGCGTTTTTCGGGGCGGCGCAGGTCGCCCAGCAGGTCGGAGCGGTGCACCTTGATCTCGTGCACGATCGGCTCGACGTATTCCTGCACCGTGGTGTTGCGGATGGAAAACACATCGGGCCGGGCGATGCACCAGCGGGCCTTGCCGCCTTCTTCTTCGGGCGGCAGCTGGGCGCGCAGGCCCAGGCCGCGCCAGGTGATGCGGCCGGCACGCACCATTTCGCAGGCCACCTGCTCGACCAGTGCCTCATGCTTTGAAAGCGCCGAGCGGTTGCGCACGAGCACGGTCGCCAGGTAGGCCACGCCGGCATCGGTCACGCGCAGGGTTTCGTGGCCTGCAGGGCCGGCCACGCGCTGCAGCATGCCGGTGGCCAGCAGTTCGATTTCCAGCAGGTCCTGGCAGGGCCAGCCGGCGGAGCGGTAGACCTCACGCAGACGCCGGGCGTGGGGGCGGCCCAGCGGGGGCGCAGGGTCGGCAGTCTGCGTTGCGGGGTTTTCAGGTGTAGCAGTCACGAGAGCATTCATGGGGAAATAGCGGTTTGAGCCGGCTGCAGGGTGGCTGCCGGCGCCTTGAAAACCGTTCGGAAACAGGCGTGAAAGACAGAGCTTAAATCAAGCCGGGCCTTAAGGGAAATGAGCCGTTGGCGCAATACTGACGGGCGCAAGCAGCTATCAATACGATAGCGTTACAGCGTTTCCGCGTCCACCGCAGGCGGCGGTGGTTGTCCTGCGAAGCGGGTCGCCGGCCAAGCGGTCCAGGGGGAGTCAAAGCGGGAGGATCTCGAAGCGTGCGTTGTCCAGGTTGTCGCCCAGCGGCCGCATCGCCGCCAGAATCGCGTCGGTCTCGGCGTGTTGCCAGAGCGCGATGACCTGTTCCTCCGCTTCCGAGGCGTTCTCCAGCGGCAGGCCTTCGTGCAGCGTTTGCGTCAGCATGTAGGCCTGCAGCGAGGGAAGCACATATTCAGGGCCGCCCAATGCGAATTCAAGCGCCATGCGAAAACGCAGTTCGGCCGCTGCGCGCTCGTCGGCGGTCAGGGTTGGGCATTCGACGAGGTTGACGGTGTACGGGCGTTCGTTGGCGCGGTTTTGGTTGCTCATGGAAATTCCTTTGAACGGGCTTTATAGCAAATAACGTTTGCCCGTGTGATGACAGGTGCTACGTGGCTGCGGGTAAAAGCGGAAGCGCGGCCAGTGCATGCTTTGCACAAAATATTTATGAAAAAAGTCGATGAAACCCAATATGGACGAGCGCGAGCAGCTATGAAAAACGTAGCGCCTGCGGCCGCTGAAAGCAAGCACTCAAGCCGAAGTGCCCGGCGCAGCTTGCCTGAAAGGGCTGCGGCGTTCCAGGTCGTCCATGTAGTTGTCGATGCCGGCGCCTTCTCGCGCCAGGAAACGCTCGACCGCATCGGCAAACGAGGGGTGCGCCAGCCAGTGGGCGCTGGTGGTTTTGACGGGCAGCAGGGCGCGGGCCATTTTGTGCTCGCCCTGCGCGCCGCCTTCAAAGCGCTGGTAGCCGTGCTCAATGCACCACTGCAGCGGTTGGTAGTAGCAGGCTTCAAAGTGCAGGCAGTCGACACGGGCAAGAGCGCCCCAGTAGCGGCCGTAAGCAACCAGAGACTGGCTCTCAGCGTCTCCTGGGCCAGGATCTCTTTCTGGACGGGCACTGACGGCGATCAGGCTTGTCGCGATGGGCCGCCGCTTGCCGTCGGTGTTGTGCTCCGCCACAAACAGCAGCCAGTTCTCCGGCATGGTGTCCTGCATACGATGGAAGAAGTCGCGGCTGAGGTAGGGCGCGTTGCCGTGCTCGTAATAGGTGCGCTCGTAGCAGCGGTAGAAAAAGTCCCAGTCGGCGTTGCTGATGTCCTTGCCCAGCGACCAGCGGAAAGTGATGCCCGCGTCGGCGACCTTGCGGCGCTCCTGGCGGATCTTTTTGCGCTTTTCCTGGCTGAGCGACATCAGGAAGTCATCGAAGTCGCGGTAGCCTGCTGGCGGTCCTGTCCAGTGGAACTGCACCGTATGACGCAGCATGAGGCCCGCATCTTCACAGGCCGTGACATCTTCGTCGGCGGTAAATAGCAGGTGCAGGGACGAAAGGTCTTCCTCGGTGCACCAGGCCACCAGGGCCTTGATCAGCAGGCTGCGTTCTTCGGCCGTGCGGGCCAGCAGGCGGGCGCCGGGTACGGGGGTGAAGGGCACGGCGACCAGTGCCTTGGGATAGTACTCAAGCCCATGCTGCTGGTAGGCATTGGCCCAGGCGTGGTCGAACACGTATTCGCCGTAGGAATGCTCCTTGAGGTAAAGCGGAGAGGCGCCTGCCAGCACCTTGCCCTGCCAAAGGGTGACAAAACGCGGCGTCCATCCGGTTTCGGGCGTGGCGCTGCCGCTTTCGTGCAGCGCGGCCAGGTATTCGTGGCGCATGAAGGGGTTCGCGGGCTCGCCCGGGCTTTGTGCCGCCAGCAGGGCGTTCCACTCGGCCGCATTCACCTCCAGCGGTGAATTCAGCACGCGAATGACATAATCGTTTGAGTTCTTTTTCACGTGTTTTCGGGGTTCTACTTCAACATGCCACTCAAAATCTGCGTTGCCCAATTGAACTATTGCGTCGGCGATATGCCGGGTAATGCGCAAAAGATCATCGACGCTGCCCGCACGGCCTATGAGGGCGGCGCCCGGCTGCTGCTGACGCCTGAGCTGGCCATTTGCGGCTATGCGGCAGAAGACCTGTTCTTGCGCCCATCGTTCATCCAGGCCTGTGATGATGCCGTGAATCTGGTGGCCCGCGAGCTGGCCGGGTTAAAAGGCCTGACAGTGGTGGTGGGCACGCCCACCCACGGCGACAACGGCAAGGGGCTGCGCACCAAAAGCGTGGAAGTGCAGCAGCGCCACAACGCGGCCAGGGTGCTGCGCGAGGGCCGCGTCGTCGACACCCATGCCAAGCGCGAACTGCCGAATTACCAGGTGTTTGACGAACGCCGCTATTTCACGCCGGGGCAGGGCACTTGCGTCTTCCAGGCCGGGGAGGGCGATGACGCCGTCAGCGTCGGGCTGCTGATCTGCGAAGACGCCTGGTTTGAAGAGCCGGCACGCCTGGCCAGGGAAGCGGGGGCCGAACTGCTGGCGGTCATCAACGCGTCGCCGTTTCATGTCGGCAAAGGCGGCGAACGCGAGCAGATGATGCAGGTCCGGGCGCAGGCTACCGGGTTGCCGCTGATTTATGCGCACCTGGTAGGTGGGCAGGACGAAATCGTGTTTGAAGGGGCGTCTTTTGCGCTGCAGGCCGATGGCACGCTGGCCGGAAGGGCTGAAAGTTTCAAGGAAAATCTGTTTGTAATCGAGGCGGGACGTGCGCAAGCAGCTATTAAATTAATAGCAGGCACGGCGCCGGAACGCAGCCACGAGGCGGACTTGTGGGA
>NZ_JBFUAZ010000452.1:0-3565 GCF_056406035.1 Polaromonas sp. P1_E1_2
CTGATGATGCCGAGGCCTTTGTCCAGGGCCTCCTGCTTCATCTCGAGAATCTTGACCGGGATGCCGGCGTTCAGGAAGTTCATGGCGATACCGCCGCCCATGGTGCCGGCGCCGATCACGGCCACCGAATTGATCTCGCGCTTGGGCGTGTCTTCCGGCACGTCGGGGATCTTGGAGGCCGCACGCTCAGCCATGAAGATATGGCGCAGCGCGCGGCTTTCGGGTGTCCACATCAGGTTGATGAAGCACTCGCGCTCAAAAGTCATGCCGTCTTCGAATTTCTTCTTGGTCGCTGCTTCGACCGCGTCCACGCACTTGAGCGGCGCGGGGAAGTTCTTGGCCATGCCCTTGACCATGTTGCGGGCGAACTGGAAATAAGCGTCGCCATTGGGGTGCTTGGCGCGCAGGTCACGCACCAGCGGAAGCGGCCGGGTGTCGGAAATCGATTGGGCAAAGGCCAGGGCTTCCTGGGCCAGCGATTCGGGCGAGGCAGCAAGCTTGTCGAACAGTTTCTGGCCGGGGATTTGCGCGAGCAGTTCGCTCTTGACGGGTTCGCCGCTCACGATCATGTTCAGGGCCGGTTCCACGCCGAGCACGCGCGGCAGGCGCTGCGTGCCGCCGGCGCCAGGCAACAGGCCGAGCTTGACTTCAGGTAAGGCCACGTTGGTGCCAGGCGCGGCGATGCGGTAGTGGCAGCCCAGGGCCAATTCCAGGCCGCCGCCCATGCAGACGGAATGGATCGCGGCGACGATAGGCTTGCCGGAATTCTCGACCGCGCGGATCACGCTCAGCAGATTGGGTTCGATCAGCGCCTTGGGCGTGCCGAACTCCTTGATGTCGGCGCCACCCGAAAAGGCTTTGCCTGCGCCGGTGATCACGATGGACTTGATGGCGGCATCGGCATTGGCCTTCTGGATGTTGTCGGTCAGGCTCAGGCGCGTGGCGTGGCCCAGGCCGTTGACGGGTGGGTTGCTCAGTGTGATGAGCGCGACGGGGCCGTGAACTTCGTAAAGGGTGGTCATTGCGTTGCTTCTTTCCTTGATGGAGTTTCAGTTTTTGGTTGTCTCGGCTGGCGCTGCGGCCCGGCACGCGCTGGTCGGGTGCACAAAAAAGTACGACCGTTCTTTTTCCATTGTAGGGGGCGTTTGTGACGGCACAAGTCCCCGGATGGACTGTTCAGTCTATTTTTGTCCCTGCGGTGACAGCCGGGGACGATCCACACCGTTTTTTACACCTCGAGCCACTCTTTGCGGATGTAGGCATCAGCCCGCAGGCTGTCGGGGGTGCCGTCAAACACGATGCTGCCGTGGCCCATGACCAGCGCGCGATCGGAAATCGCCATGGCAATCGTCAGTTTCTGTTCGATCAGCAGCACCGAGATGCCCTTGGCCTTCAGCGTTTGCAAATACTGCCCCACCAGCTCAACGATTTTGGGCGCAAGGCCTTCAGTGGGCTCGTCGATGATGATGAGGTCGGGATCGCCCATCAGCGTGCGGCACAGCGTGAGCATCTGCTGCTCGCCGCCCGAGAGCACGCCGGCCTCGGTGTRCTGGCGTTCGCGCAAGCGCGGGAACATCTGGTACATGTCCTCAAACGACCAGCGCGAACCCTTGCCCGAGCCCTTTTGGCCCAACAAAAGGTTCTGGTGCACCGTGAGCTTGGGGAAGATGTCGCGGTTTTCCGGCACATAGCCTATGCCCAGGTGGGCAATCTGGTAGGCCTTCTTGCCGACGATTTCCTGCTTCTTCCAGAGGATGGAGCCCTGGCAGTCAACCAGGCCCATGATGGCCTTGGCCGTGGTGGAGCGGCCCGAACCGTTGCGACCCAGCAAGGCGACGATCTGGCCGGGCTGCACGTCGAAATGGACACCGTGCAGTACGTGGCTTTTGCCGTAGAAGGCGTGGAGGTTCTGGATATGGAGCATCAGTGACCTCCTCCGTGAGCTTGTGCGTCTGCTACTGAAGAGCCCAAATACGCCTCTTGCACGCGCTGGTCGGCGCGCACGGCCTCGGGCGTGTCGTAGGCAATGATCTCGCCATAAACCACCACCGCAATCTTGTCGGCCAGGCCGAACACCACGCCCATGTCGTGCTCCACCGTCAGCAGGGTCTTGCCCACGGTGACCTCCTTGATCAGGTTGATGAAGCGGCTGGTCTCGGACCGGCTCATGCCGGCCGTCGGTTCGTCCAGCAGGATGACGTTGGCGCCGCCTGCAATCGTGATGCCGATTTCCAGCGCGCGCTGCTCGGCGTAGGTCAGGTTGGTGGCCAGCACGTCACGCTTTTTGTCGAGCTTGATCATGGCCATCAACTCGTCGGCGCGCTCGTTGGCGTCATCCAGGTCGGCCAGGAAGTGGAAGAACGTGTACTTGTAGCCCAGGCTCCACAGCACGCCGCAGCGCAGGTTTTCAAACACGCTGAGTTTGGGGAAGATATTGGTGATCTGGAAGCTGCGCGACAAGCCCAGCCGGTTGATTYCAAACGGCTTTTTGCCGTCGATGCGCTGGCCGTTGAGCAACACTTCGCCGCTGGTGGGCTCAAAACGGCCGCTGATGAGATTGAACAGCGTGGACTTGCCCGCGCCGTTGGGCCCGATGATGGCGACGCGCTCGCCGGCCTGCACCTTCAGGTTGGCGCCGCGGATGATTTCGGTCTTGCCAAAGCTCTTGCGCAGGTCTTTGAGTTCAAGCGAATAGTTCATATCAACCTCCCCACCAGCCAGGGCCGCGGAACCGGCTTTGCCGGGCCGCAGGCGCAGCGCCCCCTCGGGGGGCAGCGACGTACACGAAGTGACGAGCGTGGGGGCTCACAGTAATTCCCTTCGCTTGATTTCTTTCTCGATGTCATTTTGTATCTGGCCCCATTGCGTGAGGAATTGCCGGCGTGTGAGCTCAAACAGGCCCAGGCCGGTGACAAGCACGAAGCCGGCGCCCAGCCAGCTGTTGAGGTTGGTGGCGTTGAGCCGCACGCCCATGAAGCCGAGTTCGGGGCCCAGTGCCGCGTTGAGCTGCAGGTGGTAAATCATTTCCACCATGGCGGCCGCGCCGGCCAGCGCGGTGAGCGCTGTCACGGCCAGTCCCAGGTAGCCCACCCACAATTCCCGCAGCTTGCCGAAAGAGGCCACGCGCAAGTTCATCATGATCAGGCTGGCGATACCACCGGGCGCATACATCACCATGAAGAGGAAGATCAGGCCTACATAGAGCAGCCAGGCCATGGAGAGCTCTGAAAGCAGGATCAGCGCCATCACCAGCAGGCCGGCGCCGATGATGGGGCCGAAGAAGAATGTCGCCCCGCCCAGGAAGGTGAACAGCAGCAGGCTGCCCGAGCGCACACCGCTCACCACTTCCGCCGTGACGATTTCCGAATTGATGGCCGCCAGACCGCCACCTATACCGGCGAAGAAACCGGCAATGATGAAGGCGTAGTAGCGCACGCGCTGCGTGTTGTATCCGATGAACTCCACGCGTTCGGGGTTGTCGCGCACCGCGTTCAGGATGCGGCCCAGTGGCGTGCGGGTAAACGCAAACATGGCCGCCGTGCAGATGAAGCAATAGAAGGCGATC
>NZ_JBFUAZ010000453.1:0-3560 GCF_056406035.1 Polaromonas sp. P1_E1_2
GCGCTGCGCCCCTTGCAGCCCCAGCGCGGGGGCGATTTATATGATGACAGGCCCTAGCCCTCTTATACAATTGCTCCGGTCTGATTTTTGCTTGAGTTTCCTGGTTTTTACTTCCAAGTTTTAAGAGGAGTTACGGACATTATGAAAAAGCATCTTGGCTATCTGGCGATTTCAACCATCCTGGCAGCCATGCTGGCCGGTTGCGGTAAAAAAGAGGAGGCACCTGTCGCTGCTGCTCCGGCGCCCGCAGCAAGCGCACCCGCCGCTGCCCCCGCCGAAGAAAAGGTGCTCAATGTCTACAACTGGCCTGACTATGTCGCCAAGGACATGATCGCCAACTTCGAAAAAGAAACCGGCATCAAGGTCAACTACCAGACCTTTGAAAACAACGAAGCCCTGCACGCCAAGCTGGTGGCAGGGAACACCGGCTACGACATCGTGGTGCCGGGCGCCGTATTCGCCAAACCACAAATCGACGGCGGCCTGCTTGCCAAGCTCGACAAGTCCAAGGTCGCCAACTACGGCAACCTCGACCCCGCCATCATGGAAAAGCTGGGCACCATCGACCCGGGTAACGCCTATCTCGTCCCCTGGGCCTGGAGCTTCACCACGGTTGGCATCAACAAGGCCAAGGTAACGAAGGCGCTGGGCTCCACCCCCATGCCTGAAAACGCATGGGACCTGGTGTTCAACCCGGTCTACACCGCCAAGCTCAAATCCTGCGGTATTGCCTACCTCGACTCGCCAACCGAAGTGCTGCCGCCCGCCATGCATTACCTGGGCAAAAACGCCTATTCGAACGACCCGGCCGACCACAAGGCTGCGGCCGCAATGCTGGCCAAGGTGCGTCCGCACATCCGCATGTTCTCCAGCACCATGATTGACGACCTGGCCGGCGGCAAGGCCTGCGTGGCACTGGCTTGGGCCGGCGACATCAACATCGCCCGTGCCCGCGCCCTTGAAAACAAGAGCGGCAATGACGTCGAGGCCCTGTTGCCCAGCACCGGCGGCCTGATCTTCTTTGACACGCTGGCCATTCCGAAGGATGCCAAGCACCCGAACAACGCGCTGGCTTTCATCAATTATTCGCTGCGCCCCGAGGTGTCCGCGTCCTTGACCAACGAGCTGGGTTACGCCACCGCCAACAAGGCCAGCCTGGCCAGCGTCAAGCCCGAGATTGCCAAGGACAAGGCGGTATTCCCCGATGCGGACAACCTGAAGAAAATGGTGTCTCCGGCCAGCTTCAGCAACGAAGCGCGTGAATCCATGAGCAACGTGTTCACTGCCTTCAAAAAAGGCAAGTGACGTTTTACTGATCTCTGGCAAGCGCTRATTTCAGTGTGAACCCGGCTGTGCATGCAATGCTTTGTGTGCGCAGCTTTTTTCTTGGTGAGAACCCCTGTTCATGAATCTACCCCTCCCGGCCGGTGACGGATTTTTGCGGACTGAGCAGCTGGTCAAGCGCTTTGATGGTGTGGCGGCGGTGGACGATGTGTCCCTGTCGATTCACAAGGGTGAAATCTTCGCGCTGCTCGGGAGCTCGGGTTGCGGCAAGTCGACCTTGCTGCGCATGCTGGCGGGTTTTGAAAAACCGACCGAAGGCTCGGTGATCCTGGACGGTGTGGACATCGCCTCTTTTCCGCCTTACGAACGGCCCATCAACATGATGTTCCAGTCGTACGCGCTCTTTCCCCATCTGACGGTGTGGGACAACATTGCCTTCGGACTCAAGCGCGAAGGCATGCCCAAGGGTGAGATCGAGGCGCGTGTGCAGGAGATGCTCAAGCTGGTCCAGCTGGAGACCTTTGCCAAACGCAAGCCGCACCAGCTCTCGGGCGGCCAGCAGCAGCGTGTGGCCCTGGCGCGCAGCCTGGCCAAGCGGCCCCAGTTGCTGCTGCTCGATGAGCCGCTGGGCGCGCTCGACAAGAAGCTGCGCGAACGCACCCAGTTCGAACTGGTCAACATTCTTGAATCCGTGGGCGTGACCTGCGTCATGGTGACGCACGACCAGGAAGAAGCCATGGCCATGGCATCCCGCATTGCCGTCATGAGCCACGGCCGTGTCCTGCAGGTCGGCACACCCAAGGAAATCTACGAGCACCCCAACTGCCGGTTTGTGGCCGACTTTATCGGCAACGTCAATATGTTTGAAGGTGAGCTCACGCTGGACGAGGCGGACCGCTGTGAAGTCACGACGGAGCAGGGCGTGGTGAATGTGGGCCACGGCATTAGTGGAACGTTAGGCATGTCGGTGGCCATCGCGGTGCGGCCGGAGAAGATTCACATTGCCAAGACCCGCCCTGAGGTGAACATCAACCTGTTCACTGGCAAGGTGCGGGAGATTGCTTATTTCGGCAGCTACAACACTTTCATTGTGGAAATGCCGGGCGGCCGCAGGGTGAAGATCACCGAGACCAACACCACGCGCCACGAGAGCTCCCTGATCACCTGGGAAGACGCGGTGTTCTTCTGGTGGGACGATTCGGCGCCCGTGGTGTTGACTCAATAAGCTGCTGCTGCGACGCCAAGCTATCTCACTACCGCGATGAAAATTCATTCCTGGCTTCAACTCAACCTGGGGCGACGCTTCGTGATCGGCGTGCCCTATGTCTGGCTGCTGTTGTTCTTTGTGTTGCCTTTCCTGATCCTGCTGCGGATCAGCGTCACGGACATGGGCAACGGTGTGGATCCCTTTGCGCCGCTGATCGAGACGGTGCAGGGGTCCTGGCACGTCATGCTGCGCTACAACAACTATGCGTCCATCTTCATCGACAAAGCGGCCGATACCGCAGGCGGCTTCGGCAACACCATCTACATGGAGGCGTACAAGACTTCGCTGAAGTACGCGGTACTGACGACGCTGTCGTGCCTGCTGATTGGCTATCCGTTTGCGTACTTCATTGCCCGGTCGCGGCCAGCGATCCGGCCGGCCTTGCTGATGCTGGTCATGCYGCCGTTCTGGACGTCCTTCCTGCTGCGCGTGTACGCGTGGAAGGGCATCCTGGCCGACCAGGGCGTGCTCAACAACCTGCTGCTATCCCTGGGCATCATCCAGGAGCCGATGGTGATGCTTTACACGGATGTGTCGATGCTGGTGGGTATGACTTATGTGTACTGCCCCTTCATGATCCTGCCGCTTTACGCCAACCTGGTGAAGATGGACTTTCGTCTGCTGGAGGCTGCCCACGATCTGGGCGCCAGCGCCTGGAAGGCTTTCTGGCTGATCACTGTTCCGCTCAGCAAGTCCGGGATCATCGCCGGCTCGATGCTGGTTTTCATCCCCAGCGTCGGCGAGTTCGTGATTCCGTCGCTGCTGGGGGGCGCTGAAAACATCATGATCGGCCGCGTGGTGTGGGACGAGATGTTCAGCAGCAACAACTGGCCGCGCGCATCCGCGCTGGCCGTGGTGATGATCCTCCTGATCCTGGTGCCGCTGGCTTTTTATTACCGCTCCAGCAGCGACCGTGACGCGCAAGGACGCCACTGAGATGAAAGAAGCCATGAGAACCTTCCTGCGCCTGGCAGAAGGCAACATAGGCCGGATCTGGATGGGGCTGGTG
>NZ_JBFUAZ010000454.1:0-3556 GCF_056406035.1 Polaromonas sp. P1_E1_2
CCTTTCGGGCCGTCTGCAYCGGAAAAATGCGTCATCAGCGTAATCTCTTCGACCTGGGGCAATGCATTCAGGCGCGTCCACGCCGCACGGTAGCGTTCGGGTGCAAAGCCCAGCCGGTTCATGCCCGAATTCATCTTGAGGAAGACACGGTGCGGCAGCTGCGTCTTGTGGGCAGCCAGCATGTCGATCTGCTCGTTGCAGTGAATGGTATGCCACAGGCCCAGGCGGGAGCACAACTCGAGATCCCGCGCCTCGAAGCAGCCCTCCAGCAGCAGGATGGGGCCGCGCCAATCAAGCGCGCGCAGGCGCTGCGCTTCAGCCAGGTCCAGCAACGCAAATCCGTCGGCGCTGCGCAGCGCATCAAAAACACGTTCGATGCCGTGACCATAGGCATTGGCCTTGACGACGGCCCAGACCCGCGCATCGGGCGCGGCAGCGCGCGCGCGGGCAAGGTTGTGGGCAAGCGCTGCGGTGTGAATGGTGGCAAGAATGGGACGTGGCATGGCGCAGTAAATTGTTTTCCGGGAGCGTGGCAGGCTGGCGGGCCCGTCGGGACGAAAGGCCTCTGGATGAGGTCTTTTGCATTCTGACACCGCCCCCCATGCTATAAACCGGAATCGTCTGGAGACATTCACCCTTATCTTGCCGCATCAGATCCGCTGATGCATTGATGCAGTGACCACAACAGTTTAATGAAGCGCGGTTTCTACACCATCATGGCGGCCCAGTTTTTCAGCTCGCTGGCTGATAACGCGCTGTTTGTGGCCGCCGTGGAGCTGCTGAAAACCAGCGGCGCGCCCAAATGGCAACCGGCGGCGCTGGTACCCATGTTTGCGCTCTTTTACGTGGTGTTAGCGCCTTTTGTGGGGGCTTTTGCCGATGCCCGCCCCAAAGGCAACGTCATGTTTGTCAGCAATGCCATCAAGGTCATCGGCTGCCTGATGATGCTGTTTGGCTCCCATCCGCTGCTGGCCTATGCCATCGTCGGGCTCGGGGCGGCGGCTTACTCCCCCGCAAAATACGGCATCCTCACCGAACTCCTGCCGGCTTCGCAGCTGGTCAAGGCCAACGGCTGGATTGAAGGCTTGACAATTTCCTCCATCATCCTCGGCGTTTTGCTGGGGGGCCAGCTCGTGGGCCATTCAGTGTCGTCGCTATTGCTTTCGTTTGACTTTCCCATTTTCACTACCGGCATCGACACCGCCCCTGAAGCCGCGATCTCCGTGCTGATCCTGCTCTACATCATCGCGGCCTGGTTCAACACACGCATCCCCGACACCGGCGTGGAGATGCGGCCCATGCCGCGCAACAAGCTCGAGCTACTGCCCGATTTCTGGAACTGCAACTCAGCCTTGTGGCGCGACAAGCTGGGTCAGATTTCCCTGGCGACCACCACCCTGTTTTGGGGCGTGTCGGGTAATTTGCGCTACATCGTGCTGGCCTGGAGCGCGGCCGCCCTGGGCTACAGCACGACGCAGGCCTCGTCCCTGGTCGGTGTGGTGGCCATCGGCACCGCCGTCGGTGCCGTGCTGGCCTCCATGCGCATGCGGCTGGACCAGGCCACCAGCGTGATGCCGCTGGGTATTGCCATGGGCCTTCTGGTCATCTTGATGAACTTCATCGGCAATGTCTGGGTGGCCGCGCCTTTCCTGATCCTGCTGGGTGGCCTGGGCGGCTTCCTGGTCGTGCCCATGAACGCGCTGCTGCAGCACCGCGGCCACAACCTCATGGGCGCGGGCCGCTCGATCGCCGTGCAGAACTTCAACGAACAGGCCTGCATTTTGAGCCTGGGGGCTTTCTACAGCCTCTCCACCGGCATGGGCCTGTCGGCCTTCGGCGCCATCACAGCCTTTGGCGTAGTGGTGGCAGGCTTCATGTGGGTGATCCAGCGCTGGCACAAGCGCAACACCGTCAAATACAAAGAGCAGGTGGACCACCTGCTGAGCATCGCCCGCAGCGATAAATCGCACTGATGCTGGCCGATGCTCCCGGTGCTCCCGTACGCGGCGGCACGTCAAAAGCCGTTCTCGCGCTCACGCTGAATGCGTTCGTCTGGGGCGTTTCGTGGTGGCCGCTGCGCCAGCTGCAAGGCCATGGCCTGCACCCGCTGTGGACCACGGCGCTGGTTTACGCGGTCGTGGTGACCGGTTTGCTTACGCTGCGCCCCACCGCCTGGCGTGGTTTTGTTGCGCATCCCCAGCTGTGGTTCCTGGCGGCGGCTTCGGGCCTCACCAATGTCGGATTCAACTGGGCGGTGACAGTGGGTGACGTGGTGCGTGTGGTGCTGCTGTTTTATCTGATGCCGGCCTGGTCGGTGCTGGTGGCCTGGGTCATGCTGGGCGAAAAGCCCTCGGCCGCCTCGCTGCTGCGCCTCTTGCTGGCCATGATGGGCGTGCTGATCGTGCTCAAGTCGCCCGACTCGCCGTGGCCCATCCCCCAAGGCGGCGCCGACTGGCTGGCCATCATGGGCGGCTTCAGTTTTGCCGTGACCAACGCCGTGCTGCGCAAGTACAACCACACCCCCAGCGAATCACGCATGCTGGCCATGTTTGGGGGCAGCGGCCTGATGGCGGCCGGCGCCGCGCTGCTCGGCATGTCGCAGCTGCTGGTGCCTGCGCCGGCACTGGCTGCAGCGGGCATTCCGGTAGTGTTGGCGCTCAGCCTGGCCTTCATGGCCAGCAATGCGGGTCTGCAGTATGGCGCGGCGCGGCTGGCTGCAGGCACAACCGCCATCGTGATGCTGACTGAAATCCTGTTTGCCAGCCTGTCGTCGGCCGCGCTGKGCGCGGCCGAACTTACGCCGCGTGTGCTGCTGGGCGGCAGCCTGATCGTGCTGGCCGCGGTGCTGGCGGCCATCGCACCATCGGCGACACCCCAAACCGCGCCCGGCGGTGCAGAATCGCACTGAAATAAGAGCCCCCACGCTTTTCGCTAGCGCGTAATGCGCTGCCCCTTGCACAAGAAGAGGGGGGCTAATTTCCCTTGGGGCGGCCCGGCGGAAAATTGCATCATGTTTCAATGGCAGTTCACACAGGAGACAACCATGAGCGCAGCAAAAACGGTTTACGACTTCCAGGCCAAAGACATCACAGGCAAAGACGTCGCACTCGATGCTTTCAGGGGCAAGGTCATGCTCATCGTCAATACCGCCAGCAAATGCGGCTTCACGCCGCAGTTCGCCGGGCTGGAAGAGCTGTACAAACAATATGCCGGCAAAGGCCTGGCGGTCCTGGGTTTTCCCAGCAACCAGTTTCTCTCGCAAGACCCCGGTAGTGACGACCAGATCGCCGAGTTCTGCCAGGTCAACTACGGCGTGAGTTTCCCCATGATGTCCAAGATCGACGTCAACGGCCCCGCCGCCCACCCGCTGTACCAGTGGCTGTCGGCCGAGGCGCCCGGCCTGCTGGGCATCAAGTCCATCAAATGGAACTTCACCAAGTTCCTGGTCGGCAAGGACGGGAAAGTCATACGGCGTTATGCGCCCAGCGACAAGCCAGCAGACCTGGCCAAGGACATCGAGGCTGCGCTAGCGGCCTGAGCCGCCAGCGCCCCACGT
>NZ_JBFUAZ010000455.1:0-3548 GCF_056406035.1 Polaromonas sp. P1_E1_2
TTTCCATTGGCTACGCGCCAAAAATCATCCAAACCTCCGCCACGTGTCCCTGAATGGACACAAACCCAAACAGGAAATACAAAAGCCAACCGCTTCGGCACGCGGCGGCCAATTACGCCTGCGCACCGTCAAGGATTTCAGCTATCCTTAGCCCCTTCACAACTACCGACCGCCCATCACGTGTCCGACGTTCCCCCCAGTCGGTCTTCCAGGCCAGAAGACAAACGCGGCTTTTTGCAGAAGCTCGCTGAAATGCTCCACCCAGGCCCCGACTCGAAGGACGAGTTGATCGAGACCCTGGTGGAAGCCCAGGACAATGACGTCATCGGAGCCCAGAGCCGCGAGATGCTCGAGGGGGTCATCCGCATGGCCGACATGACGGCGGGCGATGTCATGGTGGCAGCCCCGCGCATGGACGTGATCAACATCGACGCGCCGTTCGACGAACTGCTGCACCTGGTGATCGACACCGCCCACTCGCGCTTTCCCGTCTACGAAGGCGAAAAGGAAAACATCCTCGGCATCCTGATGGCCAAGGATCTGCTCAAGCTGCAGCGCGCGCCCGAACTCAACATCAAGGCCCTGCTCCGGCCCGCCGTCTTTGTGCCGGAGAGCAAGGGGCTGAACGACCTGCTGCGTGAATTCCGCGGCAACCGCAACCACCTTGCCATCGTCATTGACGAATTCGGCCGCGTGGCCGGCCTCATCACCATTGAAGATGTGCTCGAGCAGATCGTCGGCGAGATCGAGGACGAATTCGACATTGCCGAAGACGAGGGCGACATCTTCGGCCTCAGCGACCATACCTACCGCGTCAGCGGCGACACCTCCATCGAGCGTGTCAACGAAGCTTTTGGTGTGACGCTGCCCGAAACCGACTTCGATACGATCGGGGGGCTGGTGGCGCATGAGATGGGCCATGTTCCCAAGCGCGGCGAGCATYACGCGCTGGCCGGCCTGCAGTTCACCGTACTGCACACCAAAGGTGGGGCCGTGCGCTGGTTCAAGGTGTCGCCGGTCAGCGCCGGCGTCTGACAACGAATTCACGAAAAAAAGGGCGGGCTGACTATGGGACGGGATTCGATTCAAAGCATGATGTCCCATCTCCCGACCTTGCCTGCGTTGCTTGAGCACGCGCGCAACCCGCCGCCGCGCAAAGGCATTTCGCCGTTCCAGATTGCTATTATTTTGATAGCTGGTTGCGCCCATGCAGCAAGCATGGCCTGGCCTTTTGATTTTGGTTTTGCACAGGGCCAGCCGCTGTGGTGGCTGCAACTGCTGGCGCTTTTCCTGTTTGCCGCGCAACTTGACAGCTGCCGCTCCTGGAAGCGCGCCGCCTGGATGGGCGGTCTTTTCGGCACGGCGATGTTGTGCAGCACCTTCTGGTGGCTGTTCATTTCCATGCACTACTACGGCGGGCTGGCAGCGCCCYTGACCGTACTGGCCATCGTGCTGCTCGCCGCCTTTCTGGGGCTCTACTACGCAGCGGCCTGCGCATTTTTCGTGAAGCTGGCGCCCAGGCGCAGGCTGCCACGTGCCACGGTGTTTGCAGCCCTCTGGCTGCTGGCAGAGCTGGCCCGGGTCGAATTCTTTACCGGCTTTCCCTGGGGCGAGGGCGGTTATGCCCACGTCGACGGCTGGGCCAGGCCGCTGGCCGCGTGGGTGGGCGTGCATGGGCTGACTTTCCTGGCCGCGCTGGTTGCAGCATGGCTGGCGATGACCCTGCGCTCATCCCATGTGCAATGGCTGAACGTGACCGGCATCCTGGTTGTCTGCATAGTGGCGGGTTATCTGCCGGTGCAAAGCGCCTGGCCCGGCGATACCCCGGTCCAGCCCGCCGAGCCGCTGGGTGTCTCGCTGCTGCAGGGCAACATTCCCCAGAACGAAAAATTCCAGCCCGGCACAGGTGTGGCCACGGCGCTGCGCTGGTACGGCCAGCAGCTGCGCGATGCGAAAGCGCCGCTGGTGGTGGCGCCTGAAACCGCCATCCCCGTGCTGCCCCAGCAATTGCCGGAAGGCTACTGGCAAGCGCTGCAGGCAAGGTTTGCCGCCGGCAACCAGGCGGCATTGATCGGCCTGCCGATTGGCAGCTCCCAGGCCGGGTACGCCAACTCTGTGCTGGGCTTCAAGCCCGGGCAAGCAGAGCCTTACCGTTTCGACAAGCATCACCTGGTGCCGTTCGGCGAGTTCATACCGACGGGTTTCAGGTGGTTCATCGACATGATGCACATCCCGCTGGGCGACTTCAACCGGGGTGCGGTCGGGCAGGCTTCCTTCGAATGGAAAGGCCAGCGGCTGGCGCCCAACATCTGCTACGAAGACCTTTTTGGCGAAGAGCTGGGCGCACGCTTCATCGATCCTGCGCTCGCCCCGACCATCTTTGTCAATGTCAGCAACATCGCCTGGTTCGGCAACACCGTGGCGATTGACCAGCACCTGCAAATTTCGCGCATGCGCGCGCTGGAATTCAGCCGACCGATGATCCGCGCCACCAACACCGGTGCCACGGTCATCATCGACCATCAGGGCAAAGTCACGCATTCGCTGGAGCGCCACACCCGCGGCGTGCTGAACGGCGACGTCCAGGGCCGCAACGGCATCACGCCGTATGCCCACTGGGTGTCCCGCTACGGCCTGTGGCCGCTGTGGGGGCTGGGGCTGGGCGTTGCGGTCCTGGCTGGGGCGTTCCGCCGCCGTCGCTAGACTGGCCCACCCCGTCGGACGCTCACTGCGTGTAGCGCCTTCCCCCTTCCAGGGGCGGCGCCTGCGGCCTGGCAAAGCCAGTTCCGCGGCCCCTGCTGGTTTGGGGGCTGCGATGAGTCGGGTGTGCTTAGTACGTTGCAGCCATCACGCCGTGTAAAAGTTCTGGCAGCATCTCCAGCATGCGCAGCGCATCCTGACCAGGTGGTGTGCTGCTCGCAAAATACATCTGGAGTGGCGCCTGGGCAAAGTCATGCAGCGGCACCGCTGTCAATGATTGCGGGTCCAGGTTGCTGGCCGTCAGGAAGTCCACCACCGTCCAGCCCATGCCGCGCTTGACCAGCTCCAGCGCCAGCCGCGAGGTGTGCACCTGCAAACCTTCGGGGGCGGTCAGGCCCAGGTGGCGCGCCAGGTCGTCGATCGACTGACACATCGGGTCCTCACCCACCAGCCGTATCAGCGGCATGCTGGCCAGGAAAGACATCGGGTTCTGGCGCCTGGCCTTCACGGCCCGCTGCCAGATGTCGCGTGTGACGGCCAGGTAGAGCGGGCCGCTCACCAGCGTCGAACTGGTCAGCAACGGGTGCGGGTGTTCATAAAAACCAAGGGCAAAGTCCACGCTGCGCGTCAACAGTGCCTGCACCATCTGGTCCTGGTGCAGGGTGCGCACCTCGACGCGAACGCGCGGGTAGCGCGCCATGTGCCTTTCCAGCACCAGCGGGAGAAACTCATGGCTGACGGACGGAATGGCCGCAAGCCGTACCTGGCCGCCGGCCGACTGCCGCAGGTTGACGGCAATGCGCTTGAGCCCGTCCAGCTTCTGGTGGATTTGCGAGGATTCTTCAAAC
>NZ_JBFUAZ010000456.1:0-3536 GCF_056406035.1 Polaromonas sp. P1_E1_2
GGCCTTGATTGCTGCGCAGGCGCCAGAAACAGCAGCGCACAGGCCGATGCCCCCAGCGCGCACAGCACGCAGCCCAGCACCACCCAGCGAAACGCGGCCACCAGCACCTCGGGTGAAGCCGCCTGCAGCGGCCCGCCCAGGCTGGCGGCAAACACCACGCCCAGCACCGCCACAGCCAGCAGGCCGGCCACGCGCGCCACGGCGTTGTTGATGCCGGAGGCAATGCCCGCGTGGGTAGAAGGCACGGCGTTCATCACCGTGGTGGTGAGCGGAGCCACGGCAATCGTCATGCCCAGGCCCAGCACCACCATGGCCGGAAAGAAACCGGCCCAGTAAGACCAGCCCACGCCGGGCAAGGCCAGCAGTGCAAAGCCCGCAGCGGCCACCGCTGGCCCGGCCATCAGCATGCGCCGCGCGCCGAAGCGTTCTGTGAATTTGGCGGTAGCGGGCGACAGGAAACCCAGCAGCAGCGATAGCGGCAGCAGCGTGGCGCCTGCAGCCGTGGCGGAGTATTTAAAGGCACCAATCAGCACAAAAGGCAAAAAGAACAGCGCACCACTGAGCGCAAAGTACAAGAGCAGCGTCAGCAAATTGGTGCCCACAAAGTCGCGCGACTTGAAAAGGCCCAGCGGCATCATGGGCGCACGCGTGCGCGCCTGCGCGTAGACAAACGCCACCAACAGGGCTACGCCCGCTGCAAACGGGCCCAGCACGCTGATGGCCTGCCAGCCGCGCTCGGGCGCCAGCGTGAGGCCGTACGTCAGCGCGCCCAGGCCGCCGGCCACCAGCAGCACGCCCAGCCAGTCGAGCTGCTGCGGCGCCTCGGGGTCGCGGCTGTCAGGCACGGCATACAGCGCCAGCCACACGGTGGCCACTGCCATGGGCACGTTCAAAAAGAAGATGGACCGCCACGACACGGCATCGACCAGCCAGCCGCCCAGCACCGGCCCTGCCGCGCCGGTGATGGCCGCCCACGCGGCCCAGGTGCCAATCGCCTTGCCGCGCGCTTCGCCCTCAAACACATTCCCGATGATGGCCAGGCTGGCCGGCACCAGCAGCGCCGCGCCTACACCCTGCACGGCGCGTACCGCAATCAACGCGAGCGGGCCGGGCGCCAGGCCGCAGGCCACCGAGGCGGCCGTGAAAATGGCGATGCCAAGAATGAAAATCTTGCGACGGCCAAACCTGTCGCCCAGCGAGCCGCCCACCAGCACCAGCGAGCCCAGCGCCAGCAGGTAGGCGTTGATGACCCACTGCATGGCGGCCAGCCCGCTGGCCGAGTCACCAGCCAGGTCACGCTGGATGGCGGGCAGGGCGATGTTGACGACCGAGCCGTCGATAAACGCCATGGAAGAGCCCAGCACCGTGGCCGCCAGCGCCAGCTTGGGGTGCGCCGTTTTGCCGCAGTCGCCACCCTGGGCGCGGATGATGCCTTCGTCACAAGGGGCGTGCGGGTTGGCGGGCATGGGGTCTCCTGCAATAACTGATGGGGAGGTGAATCGTTGATTTGACAAATTGTCTGACAATAGATAATATTTCCAGATGACGACACACCTCGCGCAGCCACCCATGCCCCATCCTGCCAGTTCCCTGCCGTCAAAGGCAAGCAGGCCGGCTGATGCCCAACTCCTGCTGCTGGACAAACATGCGGTCGAGTCCCTGCTGCTGCCCGCCGATGTCCTTGCGGCCACGCGCGAAGCCTTTGTGCTCCACAGCCAGGGGGAGGGCCGCGTGTTCTCCCTGGTGCGTGAAAGGCTGGCCACCGGTGGCGTGTTCGGCATCAAGTCGGGTGACGTGGGCGCGCAGTCGCTGCTGGGCTTCAAGGCGGCCGGTTTCTGGCCCGGCAACCTCGCGCGGGGCGCCGATGCCCACCAGGCCACCATCATGCTGCTTGACCCCGCCACCGGCCGGCCGACCTGCCTGATTGACGGCAACGCCGTTACCACCGAGCGCACCGGTGCCGCTGGCGGCCTGGGCCTGCAACTGGCGCGGCAGGACAGCCGCACGGCGTGTGTCTTCGGCACCGGCGTGCAGGCGCAGGCGCAACTGCGCTTTGCCCTTCGCCAGCTGACCGGGTTGCGCCAGGTGTTTTACGCCACGGCCAGTGGTGGCCCGAAGCCCGCGTTTGAAGCGATGTTTGCCGGCCAGTGCGCCATCTCGCATGCGGCAGACGTGAATGCCGCCGTGGCCCAAAGCGATGTGGTGATCACGGCCACCACCGGCAAGGGCCCGCTGTTCGAGCTGGCTGCTCTTCAGCCCGGCACCCACATCAATGCGGTGGGCAGCGACACCAAAGGCAAACGCGAGCTGCCTGAAGGCTTGCTCGCCAGGGCGCGCGTGTTTGTGGACGATGCCGCCCAGTCGCGCAGCATCGGCGAGCTGCAATGGGCGCCCGAAACCGCCTGCACTGAAATCGGCGATGTGCTGTCGGGCAAGGCTTCCTTTGTGCGCGGCGCCGGCGACATCACCTTGTTCGACATGACCGGCATCGCCCTGCAGGACCTCACGGTCGCCCGCCTGCTGGAGCAGCGCGCGCGCCTTGCCGGCAAGGGTCAAAGCATTGCCTGGCCCTGGTGAATTGTTTGATGCCCTTACCGTTTTGGAGACTCCCTTGACTGCCAACCAGCCCAATCCCCTGGCCACCCTCGACACGCCCGCCGCGCTGATTGACCTGCCGCGCATGCAGCGCAACATCGCGCGCATGCAGCAGCGCATGAATGTGCTCGGCGTGCGTTTCCGGCCGCACGTCAAAACCAGCAAATGCACACCAGTGGCGCGTGCGCAGGTGGCCGCGGGTGCGCAGGGCATTACCGTCTCCACACTCAAGGAGGCCGCGCAATTCCACGCCGACGGCTTCACCGACATCCTCTACGCAGTGGGCATGGTCGCTACCAAGCTGCCGCAGGCGCTGGCCCTGCGGCGCCAGGGCTGCGATTTGAAAATCATCACCGACAGTGTGGCGTCGGCGGCCGCCATTGCCGCATTCGGCCATGAGCACGGTGAAAAGTTTGAAGTCTGGATAGAAATCGACAGCGACGGCCATCGCTCCGGCATCAAACCCGGCGAGGCCGCCTTGCTGGACGTTGCCCGCACGTTGCACGAAGGCGGTATGCAGCTGGGCGGCGTGATGACGCATGCCGGTTCGAGCTATGACCTCAACACCCCCGAAACGCTGGTGGCGATGGCCGAGCAGGAGCGCGCCGCCTGTGTGGAAGCTGCCGAACGTGTGCGCGCCGCGGGCTTTCCGTGCGCTGTTGTCAGCGTGGGCTCCACACCGACGGCGCTGTCAGCCGCGCAGCTCAAGGGCGTCACGGAAGTGCGCGCCGGTGTGTATGTGTTTTTTGACCTGGTGATGCACAACATCGGCGTGTGCGGGGCAGACGACATCGCCCTCAGCGTGCTGACCACCGTGATAGGCCACCAGCCCGAAAAAGGCTGGGCAATTGTGGACGCTGGCTGGATGGCCATGAGCCGAGACCGCGGCACGCAAAAGCAGCAGCATGACTTCGGCTACGGCCAGGTGTGCCGTACGGATG